>JADJOB010000001.1:0-300000 GCA_016714025.1 Saprospiraceae bacterium
AAGGAGTTTTTTATTGTGGATGTTTTGGAATTGCATTTCAGTTTGTTCTTTAATTTTAAATCCCGTTTTGATCAGCATCTTATCAATCATCCTGGCTGTCAATGTGATTTTAACCAGCATGCTGTTAGGCATTTATACGCGAAAGCCGAATCGGCAGCAGTCCTTTGCACTGCTCAGGCATATCATGGATATCCCACTTTTCAACAATGCCGAATATACCCAACTCATAAAAGGCAATGGCTTAAATCCGTTGCTTCAAAAATTATTGGATGATCATTCATCCTCCTACTTTGTTTCTTGGTTTGCTTTAAATCATTATCCCATTTGCATATGCACTCAGTGGATTATGCAAAAAGATTTTTAGCACTCGGTTAAAACCTGTATTGCCCTGAATGTCATTTTTTCTGGCTTTATTTGGGGACAGGAATTTTAATGGGTGGTGTTTGGGCCTATGAAGCTTTGAGCTTCGGTGGTTACTGGCCTGGGATCCTGTTGAAAATATGTCATTGGTGCCATGGATTGTTTTAGTTGCAGGTATTCACACCACTTTAGTCGCAAATCTACCGGGTTTTCTGTAGGCGCTACGATGAGCTTGTATTTCTTGTCTTTATACTTGTTGTGTATTCTTCATTTTAACACGAAGCGGAATATTAGGAGACAGCTCTGCACATGCTTTCACCCAAATGGGCTTGGAAATGGCAATTATAAATTTTTGTGTTATCGTCAGTATAATTCCATTGGTCACTTTATTTCCCGTTATAAACTTATTCCTCACAAAAGAAAACGAAGAACAATTTCATTCACGTGAATTTTGGATGTTTATTGGTAGTCTGGTTTTACTCTTTTTAGCGCATTGCTTATAAGTTTTACTACATCTATTCCAGTTTATAATAAAATTTTAGATCAATTTGAAAATTATTAAATATTTCAATGGAATCCTGGCACAGAAGCCCCCCTTGAACCCATTAAACATCAAGCAACCAATACCAACTTTGGATTGGAGTTTTAGTTGCTGTGCTTTCTTCAGTATCCATCTATTTGCGTTATTTAGGGGATCGAAGTTTAAAATTAGGTAAATCATTTTTTGATTCGTATTTCCTTGTGTCTTGTAATTGCTTGCATACTGAGTTGATCAGTTTGTATTCGTTTGATAAATTACACTGAGCCACATGACTTTATTAGGTGCTGCCTGGTTTGCTATCTGCAGTTCAGCTTTGTATTTAATTCATAGCATCTGATTTAATCCAATGCAATCCGCATTGGTTTGTTCACATGGTGGATTTGGAATTTTATTACTTGGTATTTTATTTACAGGTATTAATAAGCGTATTATTTCAACAAATGAATTTGCCCAGCGAGACCTTTTAGAAATTGGTCTGAAGATGATATTTCAAAACATCTTACTTTTTAATTAAAAACGAAAAAATGTTTATGAATGGGTATTGCAAATTATTCGTCCGATACCTTATTAATAAGAGCAGAATCTATGAACTTGATTTCTGGAAAGAAGATTCGTTAAACAATAAAATTGAACAGTTCAAATTACATCCAGAGGTTCAATATGACAATAAATTGACAAAAGTAGCTGCCAATCCATCCACTAAACATTATTTAAATCGCGATGTATTTTCATTGATCGCACAAATTCCACAGACACAAACGGATGTAGAAGCGGCAAAACAGGCAGAAGACAGTTTAAAATACGAATTGTATTTTTGTAAATTAAAGGATACCATCTATACAAAGAATCATTTTATTATATTAGATAGCATCTTAAATGATTTTTCCGCCAAGGATTTTGAATTTAAATCCGAGACCAGAAGCTTCAATTTCAATTAAAAATTAAAAACCTGGAGGACAAGGAATCAAAATTGCCAGTCCCGGAATTCTGTTCAGACAAAATCTGGTCTATAAATTCCTTTTTCAATTGATGCGTATCGGGTTCGATTCAAATTCCGATACAGTTTACGATTTAGTAAATCCAAGATGGGAGGACATTAAATTTGAGAAGCCCAGTTTAAAAAGGGTCAACAAGCAACTATCGGGGATGGAAAATATCTTAAGCTCAATACCATCAGCAGAGACATAGATCCTGAAATATATGTACCCAAAGAGGACGAGATCGCAGTTGCTGCTGAAATTGAATTTCATGATGGAATGAAACAGGTATTATTGAAACCAATCTACCTGATAAAAGGAAATCAAATTGTATCGATGCCGGTAAGTGCCATTCATCCCGGAATTACACTTCGCTTTTCAAAATAAATCCACAGACAGAAGAAATGGGATTTGAATATTCAATTCATCCAAATCTGAATACAATGAAATTGCCTTTAATGATTGCTGAAAATGCTGCACGCAACGATTTTATTGTAATTCAGGTTATTGAATTCCCATGGATTAATCTGGTATGGTTTGAAGCATCCTGATGCTTTCGGGCATGCTTAGCATCCTATACGAAACGCAAAACAAGCGCGATGCCCTTTTGAAATTGTATTGATAGGTTCAGGCAATTTTAGCAACCGCTCTGTAAAAACTCAAACTTAGCGGTCACAAAATCGCCCAAGTTTATTCCAGAGATCTTGAACGCGCAAACTATTAGCAGATCTTTACAAACTCAAGCCATTAATCAGATTGATCGGATAAACAGCAATGCGCAGATTTATTTAATATGCATAAAAGATGATGCGATTGAAGCACTTAGTAAAACATTGGCAACAAAACTGGAAAAACAAGCCATCGTTGCTCATAGTTCAGGTGTCAACAGTCCGGATCTGATTGATGCCTATTTTATTAACAGGAGTTTATTTTATCCTCTTCAAACATTCAGTAAGTTTAAAGAATTGGATTGGACGCACATCCCAATTTTTATTGAAGGAAGTCCGAAGCAATAAGCCTCCTCCGTCCGCTTGCTCAGACCCTAAGCAATGATTTATTAGAAATGAATGATCAAATGCGGACTCATTTGCATTTGGCATCCGTATTTGCCAATAATTTTACAAACTACAATCTACTGGCAGCTAAAAATCCTCGATAAAGCTCAAATTCCTTTTGAAGTACTGCATAGCTTAATGCTTGAAACGGTAGACAAAGCATTCCGCCTGGATCCAATCAATGCTCAAACCGGTCCTGCAAAACGAGGGGATGTAAATACTATAGAAAAACACATCCGTTTATTGGTTTCAGAATTTCCTGAATACCGGTCATTGTATAAAAATATTCGCAAATTATAGAACAAACCTTTAAGCATGAGAATTCGGGGACAGATTCCACATCCTGAATTATTGATTACCGTATTTAAATCGGGGAATAAAATAATCATCAAATTTGAAACTGGCCCTTTGAACAAAACCTATAAGTTTTTAGAAACCGATAAATTATCCAATCTTGAAGATGCTATCAAACTGGTTACTGAAGCCTGATACAAGATGTTTATCAAGTATTTAATTCAATGAATGCTACTTATAAAATTCGTTCCCATGAGATCAGTTAATCCTTTCATTTTTAGATTTATTATTTTTTGCATGATCTCTTTAAGTCTGAGTACATGCACCATTGATCCTGCCAATCCAGATCAATTTACTCGACCCAGTGAAATTCGCATCAGTATATTATCAGGAAATTTTTCAGGAAGAAATTTCGACTTGATTAGTGAAAACCATACCGATGATCATCAATTTATTGCTTGAAGCTAATTAACAAGGTGCTAATCCAACCCATTCAAGAAGGTATGGGCATGAATTTAGAATCCAACAGTTTTATCAATTGGCCTGGAAAGGCGACACCGTAACCGGCACGTTCTTGAGTGTTTTTGCAAATGATCCCAATGTTGCAAAAATCAGGTGACCTGCAGTTAATTTATACGAATGGAGATGAATTTATAACAGCTATCCCTAAAGACATTCAAATTGCAATTACCAACTACAGTCAACCAAGTGGCTCAATAGAAGGAAATTTCTTTTTTTACTAATTATTTAGATTACCGGTATAATGGAAATTCCGGAAGAGAAAGTGTACGTTTTGAAATCAGTTTTAAACTGGTTCGCGGCCCGAATATTTAAAATGGACTAAATCAAATTATATTAGCCATTAAGCAGCTTTACTCATTTTAAGATTTAGTGGAATTATTATAAAGTTTAATTAACTAATTTTATAAAATAAGTGTAAAGCAAACTAATAATAATAGCCAAACTATAACTTTGGAGCGTTCCTGTCAATATATATTCCGTCAACTTTCTGTCTTTTGATCTTGATAAATCATTAAACCGCAGCACTGATTTTGCTGCAATCAACAATCCGATGGATGCCCATTGATTTAAAATGATAAAACCAAAAATCAGGAGTCTTTCTAAAATTCCAATATATTTTCCTGCATTTTTTAAACTGTCTGATTCGTTTTCCTCATCCATTTTCCAGGCACTGATCAATACTTTCATTATAATCGAAGACACATAGCTTACACAAACAACAGCAACCAGAAACAAGGTGGTTTGCGAATTAAATATCCATGCTGATGAAAATTCCATAGGTACATACATGGAGGCAACACAAACAAGTAAGGATACATGCGCTATTTGGTCCAGAAAAAGTTGAGGCGATTAACGATTTTGGATTGCAAATGCAATTTTAATAAAAAGATGAGACCATTAGAAAGAAGAATAATTGCAATGCTAAGCCAATAATCCGCATCAAATTGCAGGATTGTCAAAAGCAACAAAGATGCACCAACAGATGCCAGTATAAATAAACGGAACGATGCTTTTTAGCCATTTTATCCAATACCCATTTTTCAGGCTGGAACACAAAATCACCCAGTAAATGCGCTAAAAGAATTTTCAGAAACAACTCGATCATAGCTTTTGGATTTGTTGTTGGAAATATTGTTCCATTCGCAAGACCTCTTCATAGCCACCGCGAGTCAATGCTTCACTGATTGAACTTTGAGACTTCTTGAGTAATTGAGCTAGTTCCATTTGATTTTTATCAGGATTTTCCAGCGCAGCTTGAATGGCCTGTGCAACAATCACACTCCAGGAATTCATAGTCAGGAGTCCCAGGCCAACATCAGATTAAAACGCTCGTTAAACGATTCATCTCCAGTCGCAATGCTCAAGGATTGTTTTTTCAAAGCATCAAAACAACTGCCGGATCTAGTAAACGCATCGCCGGAGGATTCTGTAATTTTAGCTGCACGGTAGTTTACAGTTCCTATTCCGATGGCAATTCGGACGTCCAATTTGGGAATTTGTTTTAACCCTGCCTTGATAATAAGAGCGGCATGAAGTGCTTCCCTGGCCGGAAGCAGCATTTGGAAACTATCGCCACGGTATATTTCCCAATCTGACGGCTCTGTGCCAAATACATTGAGTGTACGCTTTAACAGCGGCATCCAGGTAGCAGCGTCTCCTTGTCGCGAATTAACTACATCCCCGGTAAGCACGGCAAACATTTTGGAATTCCCCATACCCAAATATCGGATAATTATCCGATATAACAAAATATCGACTTAAAAGCCGATAAAATAATATATAGCTTCTTAAGCCAATACATTGATACTAAAACATCTGGCATGTATCCATTTGCCATAGCTATTACACCTTTAGAACCACTGAAAATATGGCCCTTTCAGCGGATTGACCGGAATTGTATCAGCTCGCAACTTTGCATGGTATTTAAAATATTATTTCCTTATTCCTAAACAAAAAAAATTATGAAGATTCTAATTACAATTTTTTTCTTCCTCCTACTCCTCTTATGTTCATGTAAAAAAGAAGAGCCTCAGAACTGGGGTCCCCGTCTAGATGCAATTGAAAAGCACTTAGTATAAAAGATGCACAAATTGCTGGATTGAGTGAATTGGCCTATATCCAGGCATTGGATACGGTGGCCTTGCAGAATGATTCATTTAATTTAGCATCTATAACATTTGCAACATTTCAAATTCCACAACCTGCATCGTGTCGATCCAATTGTGGAAAACAATTAAGCCGAGATCTAACGGTTTGCCAACACGTAGCTCCACAAAACTACACCTGGTGCATTGAAAAAGCCATTCGCAATTATACCACATGCATTGGCCGATGTCATTAATTGTATAAATATAAAAATTAAAAAGCCCTTGTCATTCTAATGATGAGGGCTTTTGTTTATTGCATCAACAAAGCATCAAATGAAAATGCATTTACAATGAGAAAAATTCTAATAATAGAACGAACACTTATTAAAATATAAAAAATTATAATTCGTCCCGCGAGTACGCGGGATGTACACTACGTTCCCATAATTCTTAATTATTAATTTTTAATTGAACCTGGTGGAGCTGGCGGGATTTCACGCTTTCAGCGTGATAAACTTCTCATCCCGCATTCAATATTTATCTTATTCCAAGCAAGCCAATACGTATTGATTTTGCTTAATTTTGTAAATTAGCATAAAATTATAATATATGTCTACTATCAAAGAAAAAATTATCAAAGGGATACAAGGTATTGATAATGAAGAAATACTTCCGGAAGTGTATACTCTTTTGCAAGACATACTAGAAACAAAGCAAGTAATTTCTTTAAATGCAGAACAAAAAATGTTGATTCACGAGGCTAGAAATGAATATAAAACCGGTCGTCACTATACAACAGAACAAGCATTTAATGATTTATTAGATGACTAAACCAATAGTATGGTCTGAAATCGCAAAAAATGACTTAAAGGACATAAAAAAGTTTTTTGATCAGCAAAATAAGTAGTCAACTTACAGTAAGAAGTTATTGAAAACATTTCGTGACTCCACTAAATTAATTCAAAGATTTCCATTATTATCAATTGCAACAGAATTCGAGAATGTAAGAGGCTTTGTGATTCTACAGTATATTATATTTTATGAAATAATGAGTGAGCATATCCTTATATTATTTATTTGGGATTGTCGTCGAGATCCTGAACAGTTAAACTAAATATTAAAAAAGTTGAAATCCAAATAGCCATCTAAAAATAAAACATGCATTAATTTGTAATTTCTTTTGTCGATACTTAATAAGGCTAATACGATTTCAAAATTCTACAATTCGTCCCAAAGCAGGCTAAATGAAGGCTACGCTCCCATAATTCGTCTCGCGAGTTCACGGGATGCACGCTAAGCTCCCATAATTCGTAATTCTTAATTATTAATTTTTAATTGAACCTGGTGGAGCTGGCGGGATTCGAACCCGCGTCCAGAGAAAGAATCATTTAACTTTCTACATGTTTAGTTTTCTATTTACTTGTCAGATTTGGTGGAGCTTAGAAAACGAGCTTACCAAACCTTATTCCCTCTTTCTCGATGATTAAGCGGGACTATTAAGCATCCAGCCTGATGTTTTATGATGTGTCATGCGGAATTTATCAGACATCCATCCCGGGACACAGATGCATACTAACTACTAGAATTAGGCTGCAACAGCAAAAGAAGTATTGCCATTTAAAAGTCGATACCCGTTTTTTACGTAGCGTGCTATCATCCTACGACATGCTTACTAAACCATTACATTTCCTGTCGATTCCAATACAACCCCATTATGATGTGTGCTTGTATAGCTGTGCAAGAAAATCAATTTACATTTAAATTGTAATGAGAAAACGATATCAGGTGTTTGAAAGTTCCGGAAACTATAAATATTTTGAAAGATTGGATGTAATCCGCTGTCTTACAGGGATCCCGGAGTCTGATTTTACAAAGGGTTTTCCTGTGATCCGTTCGTATAAATCGATGTAGCGATCTGAAATGGTCCAAACAAATAAATCGGGCATTTCCGGCATCAATTGACCTTCCTTCCCCTGGAATCCATGTGCCATCAACCATTCCCGGACAAATTCTTTGGAGAGTTGTGTAGGCGAGGTATTGTTGTTGAAATGTTCCAGATAGTTTGCTCGTTCAAAATACCTCGAACTATCTGGTGTATGAATTTCATCCATCAAGATTAATTTTCCTTCAAAAAGTCCGAATTCATATTTTGTATCGACCAGTATAAGCCCTTGCTCTGCAGCAATTGAAGTACCACGTTCAAATAAACGAAAAGCAAGCCTTGCCATGTCCTCCCACAGTTCTTTGTTTACAATGCCTCTTTTGATGAGTGAATCTGAAGAAATATCTTCATCGTGTCCTTCACTGGCTTTGGTTGTGGGTGTCAGGATGGGGCTTGTGAACTGTTGATTTTCACGCATTCCTTCCTCCATTTGAACTCCACATAAAACCCGTTCACCAGATTTGTAGGTACGCCAGGCATGGCCGGTTAAGTATCCACGGACAACCATTTCGATGGGAATTCCCTGGCATTTTTCCCAACGGAAACATTGGGATCCGGACATTCTTCGAGCCAAACCGGACAAATATCTTTAACAGCTTCAAGAAAATGAGCTGCAATTTGATTTAAAACTTGTCCTTTCCACGGAATTGGCCTTGGCAAAATATGGTCGAATGCTGAAATCCGGTCGGATGTTATTATGATTAATTTATCACCAATATCATAGACATCCCGCACTTTTCCATGGTAAACCTGTTGTTGATTTTTAAAATGAAAATCTGTACCTGAAAGGGCGATGTGTTCGGGCAACATAAACTATTATAAATTTGGAAGCGGCATCGTTCAGATATTCCGAATCGTGTTGCGATCCAACAAAATGTCTTTTAATTCCTTTAAGAAACTGTATTCGTGAGGCAGTAATTTTTTAAAGGCTTCTTTTACCGCTACATAAGAACCTTGCATTTCAGGTAATTTGGTATAAAGCACGTCTTTGACCATGTGCAAATCCTGTACAAGTAAATGTCTGACTTTTGGAAGGTCGTGCCAATCGGCTTCAATTGCCAATGCCTTTATGCCGTTTTCCTCAGTTCCTTCCAATTCAATAGCCTGATATTTTTGAATCTGGTGTTCAAACTGATCTAAAAACACTTTCCCGTCAAATAAGATGTTGTTGGTGACTTCGTCTTTTGAATTCATCATCAGGACTTCAAGTCCCTTTTCATGGAACCGATAAACAATCAAGCGAAATTGATTTCTAACTGTCATGGCACTAAGATAAAACCGTTTATTGAAACCTGAAAAGAAAACGCAATTGCATGCTATTTGTTTTAAAACGCTTAGTTATTTAGCGGTTTCATGTTGTAGCGCTTAAACAAACGTTTCAGTCTTTTAAATGCGTGATCGCGTACCTGGCGCATGCGCTCTACTGAAATACCAAAGGATTCGGCAACTTCATCCAATCCTTTGGGCATGGTGCCTTCTAAGCCATACAACAAGGTGATCACTTCACGTTCTCTGGGTGACAACTGAATCAATGCAAATTTTAGTTCTTCCTTCATGGAATCCTTCATCAAGCCCATATCAGGTGCTGCAATGGAATCATCGCCAATGGTGTCAATGAATTCAAAGCTGCCCTCCTGGCCATCAACCGGAGAATCCAAAGAAATGGTTTTATTGTTGGATTGTAGAATGTTATATACGTCTTCCGGTTTCATACCAAACAACTCTGATATTTCTTCAGGGCTTGGTTCTCTTTCAAATTGTTGTAAAAAAGATTGATACGCGGTATTGATTTGTTTTTGACTGTGAAATTTATTGTAAGGCAAACGAATCATTCTTGAATTCTCAATGATGGCTGTTAAAATGGATTGACGAATCCACCAAACTGCAAACGTTATAAATTTAAAACCACGTGTTTCATCAAAACGCTTAGCCGCTTTCAATAAACCGACATTGCCTTCATTGATCAGATCGTTTAAGGTGAGTCCGTTGTTTTGATATTGTTTGGCAACACTTACAACAAATCTCAAGTTGGCTTGTACCAATTTATCTAAAGCATCCTGATCGCCTGATTTAATTCGTTTGGCTAACTCCACTTCTTCCTCCGGGGCAATGGTTTCTATTCTAGCAATATCTGCCAGATAGCGTTCGAGCGCAATGCTCTCCCTGTTGGTGATTTTTTGTGAAATTTTTAATTGCCGCATCTGTTTGAAAAAAAATCAAACAAACTTACGGAATAATTTGGGTTCAAGGGGCTGAAGCCTGACAAATCAAATAGGTTCAAGAAGTTGAACGCTGACTAATATAATGGGTTCAAAGTATTGAACTCATACAATGCAATGGGTTCAAAGTATTGAACCCGAAAAATGCGAAGCTTAGAAAGAGGAGCTTCCGTCTTTTGGCATGATTGCTTTTCTGGATAAACGTAGTTTACCTGTCTTTGGATCGACTCCAATCAGTTTTACTTTGACGTGATCTCCTACTTTAAATACATCTTCTACATTGTCGATGCGGCTGTGAGACATTTCACTGACGTGCAACAAACCGGATTTGTTTCTAAAGTCAACAAATACTCCGAATGGAAAGATCGATGCAACAGTTGCATCGTATACATCTCCGATCTGAGGTGAAAAGGTAATTTTTTCAATCATGGCAATGGCTTGATCCATTCCTTCCTTATTGGTACCAGCTACGTTTATAATTCCTTTATCGCCTACTTCCTCGATATTAATTTTAGTACCGGTTTTGGCTTGCATTTCCTGGATAATTTTACCACCGGGTCCAATCACTGCACCTATAAAGCTTTTCTCAATGATGATTTCAATAATCCTTGGAGCATGGGGTTTCAAATCCGGATTTGGAACTGAAATCGTCTCAGCCATTTTATCTAAAATATGAAGACGGCCTTGTTTTGCCTGGTTCAATGCTTCTTCCAGTAATTCATAAGAAAGTCCGTCGATTTTCATATCCATTTGCGTTCCGCAAATTCCCTGAGCCGTTCCGGTTACTTTAAAGTCCATATCGCCCAACGCATCTTCGTCACCCAGGATGTCGGTCAGAATAGAAGTTTTACCTCCTTCTGAAATCAAACCCATTGCAATTCCTGAAATTGGTTTTTTACAGGAACCCCGGCATCCATTAAAGCCAGAGATGCAGCACACACAGTGGCCATGGAAGACGAACCATTTGATTCGAGGATATCCGAAACAATCCGGGTAGTATATGCGAATGTATCCGGCATAATTTTACGCAAAGAGCGCGCCGCTAAATTTGCATGGCCAACTTCTCTACGGCCGGGACCGCGGGAGGGTCTTGCTTCTCCAACTGAAAAAGCAGGAAAATTATAATGCAGGATAAATTTTTCGTTGTAAAGATTGAATGCATTGTCAATCAGCATTTCATCGTCTTTGGTTCCCAGTGTTACAGATGTCAAAGACTGGGTTTCTCCCCGATTGAAAATTGCAGAACCGTGAGCAGCCGGCAAATATTCAATTTCTGTCCAAATTGGACGGACTTCGTCTTTGGCTCTTCCATCCAAACGTTTGCCTGAATCGAGTACCATATGACGAATGGTATGTTTCTTTAATTTATCGAAATACGCAGCGATTTTTCGCTTGTTTTCGGTGGTATATTCTTCACCTTTGGTGGCAGTCAACATTTCTACACAAGACTTCAGGATGGCATCAAAACCATCTTTGCGCGCATGTTTTTCCAAAGCCGATTCCGCAATTGTTTTGATTTGAGTTGCCGCATTGGTTTGCAAGAAATCCGTTAATTCCTGATCTTCTTCCACTACTGGAATTTCCCGTTTTTTAGCAACGGATTCGCCTAACATATCAGCAAGGGTCAACTGAGCACGACACTGAACTTTAATGGCTTCATGCGCAACTTTAATGGCTTCGATCAATTCATGTTCCTGACACTCATTGGCTTCCCCTTCAACCATCATGAGGTTTTTTAATGTAGCTGCTACGATGATGTCTAAGGTAGCGCGAGCCAGGTCTGTACGATTTGGGTTTACAACATAATTGCCATCAATTTTAGCAACCCGAACTTCTGAAATTGGACCTTCCCAAGGAATATCTGAGCAAGATAATGCGGTTGAAGCTGCCAAGCCGGCCAATGCATCGGGCATGGTTTCAGCATCTCCTGAAATCAGGTTTATAATAATCTGGGTTTCTGTAAGATAGGTATCAGCAAACAATGGGCGGATTGCGCGATCTACCAATCGGGAAATCAACACTTCATAATCTGATAGTTTGGATTCTCTTCTAAAGAAATTACCAGGAATTTTACCAGCGGCTGCAAATTTTTCCTGATAGTCAACAGACAGCGGGAAGAAATCCTGCCCTTCTTTAGCTTCCTTGTTTGAAACTACTGAAGCAAACAACATCGTTTTGCCCAATTTGACGACGGCCGAGCCATGCGCCTGGGTGCCTAATTTTCCGGTTTCTAGGATGACCTCACGCCCATCGGGAAGTTGAAATGAGGTAGAGAAAGGCGTTTTTAAACCCATAAAATAAAATCTTAATATGTTAATCAATGTGGGGCTACTCTTTAGTCCCCTGGTACTCTAAATAAACTGGCTGATCCGTTGAAGCAGAAAATCCTGATTCGTTTTACTTTCTCAGACCTAATTGGTCAAGAATGGCTTTGTAACGAGCTAAATCCTTACTGTGTAAGTAGTTAAGTAACTGTTTCCGTTTTCCTACCAAATGAAGTAAGGCTCTTCTGCAAGAGTGATCTTTTTTATTGGTTTGAAGATGGTCGGAAAGTCCTTTGATTCTAGCAGTGAAAAGCGCTATTTGAGACTCTGTTTTTCCGGTGTTTTTATCAGAACCACCAAACTGTTTAAAGATGCCTGCTTTAGCCTCTTTAGTTAAGAAAGAACCCATTTTAATTGTATTAAAAGTTACCAAATGTGATCACTAAGATCAGTTTTAGCGCCGCAAATATAGGATAAATGTTTGAATTAGGGAAATAAATGTGGGAAAAGGGGGCTGGAGGGAGGGAAGGCTGTTAGGCTGTTAGACTGTTAGGCTGATGGACTGATGGACTGATGGACTGGAGGGCTGGAGGGCTGGAGGGCTTAGACTATTAGACTGCTAGATTATTGGACTGTTAGGGAGGAGGGTTTTTGGTATGTTGAGCATTTTAGACTGACTGACCCCTGACTACTAATTTCTGACTACTAATTTTGACTGACTGACCCCTGACTACTAATTTCTGACTACTAATTTTGACTGACTGACCCCTGACTACTAATTTCTGACTACTAATTTTGGTGGCTGTTGGATTAAATTATAGCATTGCTGATTAATAAAATTTGTACTTTTATTGATTGAATTAGGGAAATAAATGGGAAAATTCGCTGTTCTCAGTTGTTTATTTGTTCTTGTAGCATGCCATAAGGAACCTGTAAAAGATTGCTTTTCAGAAATTCCGGCATTGAGCATTTATGGTGAATGGAATGCTGAACTCATAAACAGTCAATCCACAAAAGGCACCTTGAGTTTTTCAGCTTTTAGGACCTTTACCAGTAATCCGGCTGATTTAATTATTCCGAATAAATTTTTTGGTGCTTTTTTAAGCAGCCAGAAATTTAGCATTGATTCAGTAGGAATACGATTTAGTGGAATTTCAAGCGATCAGAAAAAACAAATTAACATTGACTATCTTTTTAGCAGTTATAAATGTGATTATATCGAATTAAAAAGTCTGGATCATGCAGATACTAAATTAATTCTCACCCGGTAAGTTGTTCGTTGTGCATGATTAACATCACTTAAGCTTTATTAAAAAATTTTATTTAAATTATACAAATCAACATGAAAAATCAATTCTTCCATTGGGCATTCTTTGTCTTATCTATTGCTATGCTGTCTGCTTGTTCAGATGATGATGATAATTGTACACCAACAGCAGTTCCCACAAATATTATTGGAACATGGAACATCCAGATTAAAGGTTTAGGATTTAGTGAATCGGGTTCTGGTACTTTCAATGCGGATGGTACATTTTCAACTGTTCCAGAGGATTTGCTTATTGATGGTGAATTAAATGGCAAAGCACTTCCAGTAAAAAAATATGTTGCTGATAGTACGAGTGTAACTTTTCGTGCGGTTGCAATTGATAATTCTGCATCTATTGGAAATACGGTTGATGTTAAATCCAATGCATGTAATAAAATAGTCTTTGATGTATTCGGTGGACTTGCAACAATGACTTTTTCCAGATAAGGATTGGTTTTAGAAAGTCCAAATTAATATTTGTTGCCACGAATGTTGGACGAAATAAAGAAAGGAGGTTTGCCACGAATGCACGAATGGAGCACGAATGGAGGACGAATTGAGGACGAATGAAGAAAGGAGGTTTGCCACGAATGCACGAATGGAAGACGAATGAAGAAAGGAGGATTGCCACGAATGCACGAATTGAGGACGAATGAAGAAAGGAGGTTTGCCACGAATGCACGAATGGAGCACGAATGAAGAAAGAGGGATTGCCACGAATGCACGAATGGAGCACGAATAGAATTTGAATTTTGTGTGTATCTACGAATTTATTCGTAGGTTTGTGGAAACTATTTAAATATGAAGCTTTTATCATGGTGTTTCTTGTTCTTGTTTGTCGGGCAACTAAATGCTCAGATCCCTTTAACTACCGTGCCGGATGGTGGTAATAAAAAGGCCAGCATTTCGGAATGGATTGGTCTTACTGAAGTCCGCATTGATTACAGTCGACCGGGTGTTAAAGGGCGTGAAGGAAAGATTTGGGGTGAATTGGTACATTATGGCCTGGGAGATTTAGGGTTTGGGAATACCAAATTAGCTCCTTGGCGGGCAGGTGCAAATGAAAATACCACCATCAGCTTTTCGAATGATGTAAAAATAAATGGCCAGGATTTATCAGCTGGTAAATACGGTTTTTTTATTATTTATGATACTAGTTTCTGCACGCTCATTTTTTCAAAAAATAACAGTTCGTGGGGTGCTTTTTACTATGACCCAAGCGAAGATGCCCTTCGCGTTAAAGTAAAACCGGTCAAACTGGACCAAAGTGTTGAATGGTTGCAGTATATTTTTAAGAATCAAACCAACACATCTGCTGTGGTTGCTTTGCAATGGGAAAAATTGGAAATTGCATTTACAGTAGAAGCAGATTACATTCGGGATCAATTGAATTCTTTTAGAAAAGAACTGCGCAGCGAGCGTGGATTTATTTGGCAGTCCTGGAATCAGGCAGCGCAATGGTGCGTTCAAAATAATACCAACCTGGATCAGGCATTGGTATGGGCTGATACCGCAACCAGTACTACATTCGGCGGACAAAATAGTTTTCAGGCCTGGACTACCAAATCACAAATTCTTCAAAAATTAAACAGAAGCGATGAAGCGTTTGCCACCATGCAAAAAATTCTACCCACCGCCGGTATTTTTGAAGTCCACCAATATGCTCGTCAATTAATCGGCCTGAAATTATATAAACAAGCATTGGATGTTTTTAAAATGAATTATGAAAAACATCCCAACACCTTTACAACCCTAGTGGGCATGACTCGTGGACTGTCAGCCAATGGAGCCTACGACAAAGCATTGACCTATGCAAGGCAAGCCCTGGAATTGGCACCGGATCCTGCTAATAAAATCAATGTGGAGGGAATGATTAAGAAGTTGATGGAAAGGAAGGATGTGAATTAAGGGAAATGCCGCAATTCTGCAATGGTGCAATTCTACAATGCTGAAATGTTGAAATGCTGAAATGCTGGAATGCTGGAATGCTGGAATGCTGGAATGCTGGAATGCTGGAATGCTGGAATGCAAAATGTTTTGATCTTATAATTACCTTTTGGCTTTTGATAGGTATCACCTTATAAGAAATCAGATAAGTTCTGCTATTGGATTGCTATTGAAAAGCAGATTTTGCAATTAGGATTGATTTTCTATATTTGTAGGGACACTAACCTTCTTTTATGAAAAGCGGCATGCTTTTGTTTTGCTTTTTGATGATCTATGTTTCAAAGCTCGAAGGGCAAATGGACTCAGCTACACAAGCATCCATTATAAAAAGTTTGTCTGAATTTCGTTCGGAATTACTCAAAGACACTCAAAGTGTAATTGCCTATGGCGTAGTTGTACATGAGAATGCAAAGTTAAATTGGGATAGCATCAATAATCTGCATACTTATTATTTTAATGATGAAATTCGGTACAATTTCCAGGAATACAATCGGCGCAATCTCGCAAATCTTTATGGAAAAAACAACATTCTCACCCAAATGAATATTGATATTCAAAAAGTAAAAAGTGAAAATCGTTACTTAGTCAGTGCCAACTATTATGGTTTAGTCGAAAATGCCTATCCATTCAATATAAATAAAAAGCTTACTCTTTTAAAAGAACTTGAATTTTATACTATACAAGAAGGAGATACAATCTATGATTTTGGGACTGGAATCATGTGCTTTGCACCTTTATTATGTTCCATTTATCCGAATCTAACAATCTATCTATTTGCACCACAGTTAAATAAAAATGAAATCAACGAGAATTATTTAATCAAACACTTCAATAGCTTTAAAGACGGTTCGAGCATAGAAATAATTGATCCAGACTTTAATTTTCAGAAAAACAATATCATTCAATACAAAAAAGTATTTTTTAACTGGCCAATTGGCTATTCCGACACTCCATTAAAAGTTCTAAAAAACACAAATAATATACTTCGTAAAGATGGTTATCTGTTTTTTACACAATACAAAAGATGGATACACAATGAAGTTGAACAGCCAAAATTTTTTCCAAGAGAGAAACTCAACAAATTAACAAGTAAGGCAGGGTTAAAAATTATATCGGAATTACAATTGGATTCAAAAGTGATATATAAATGTGTTAAAGCGGAAACAAATTAATTCTGAATTGCAAATAAATTACTCGTCACTAATTTAAAATCTTAGCAATTAAATTTATTATTTGATTAAAAGCAAAGCGTATGAATCGGTTCAAATTGGCTTTAGTTTATATTCTTCTGGTACCCTGGAGTCTTTCCAGCCAACTTGATTCAATGCATAGATTTAAAATGGTTAGTGGCCTTTCTAAATTTAGGGATGAACTCATGGCAGACACAAACAAGGCCTTGGCTTTTGGTGTGTTGTCAGCTGAAGCCAAAAGAATCGCTAAAATCAGAAACTACGGTCCTATTTTTAATTATATGTGGCCCGATTTATACTTTATGGAAATGAATGAACGATATCCGCATCGTTATTCCAGCTATTTTGATTCTAATAGTATTTTTAGTAAGAACAATATAAATGTGGACCAAATTAATAATGAAAATCATTACTTAAGGTCTTCTATCAATTACGGATTTTATGAAAGAGAATATCCTTTTAAGATTAAAAACAACATGGATATTGAAAGGGAATTGGAATTTTTAGATATTCAAGAAAATGATTGCATTTTTGATTACGGTCCTGGAATGATGTGTCTGGCCCCTATTCTATGCAGCATCTACGATAGTATCACTGTTTATCAAGCTTTGTCAGGCCGTTACTTTGGTCATGTTTATAATGATAATTTTATTTCTCATTTTAATAGCTTTAAAAATGGTTCACAAAATTTAATAATAGAAATAGCTCCATATACGGTTCCTGTATTTAATGGTTTGTATGATTTAATATTTATCAATTTTCCAATTCAAATAAATTTTGATATTGATAAACTTATTATTGGAATTAAACAATCTTTAAAAAAAGATGGAAATCTGATTATTATGCATTTACATGGTTGCGAAGGCCCTCATATTCAACAATTAGAAACCTTATCGTATAGTAAAATACTTAATAAATTAAGGAAATCTGGATTCACAATTGAGAAAAAACTTGATTTAAAATGTAAATATTTATATAAATGTAAAATTGCTCCGGTAGCTAATCATTAAGCATGAAATTGCTGTCAATAAGAATCTGAATCCATTTTTGAAATAGACTTTTGTGAAAATTAATTCTATTGAAAAGTTCATTCTTCTAAATAGCTCCAAACATGAACTTCCAAATAACTTAAATTACTTTTCTTGCCAGCGTGTTTGATACTCCAATTAAGCCTCGGCGAGGACGCCTTCGGCAACTGGTAACTATGACCAAAATTCAATAGAAATAGGAGCTATAATAAACATCTAATTTGAACACAGCGCTTTATTTCTGATACTTTGACCTTTTGTGCAATATCCAATTGCCCTTCTCCCCTCAAAATTAATTATTTGTTAAAGTACGAAGAACTTCGTATATATAAATAAAATGCTTAACTTTAAGCCTGTTTATTACTCAAATTTTATACTGATGAACCCTTCATTCAATTACTTTATTTCCTGTATCGCAAGCTTGTTAAGCCTGCAACTGGTTGCACAGACAGGAAGCCTCCACGGTATTTTAAAAGACGAACAAGGTACTCCGCTCATCTATGCAAATATGGGCCTGTTTAATGCAACAGATAGCAGTCTGGTAAAGGCTTCAAATAGCAATGAAACAGGACATTTTGAATTTAAAGATCTTCAAAATGGTTCGTACTATTTAAAATCGACCTATGTGGGAATGGAGGATTATCAATTGGGAGGAATTTCCATTCAAAACAATCAGACACAGGATTTAGGAGTTCTGAAAATGAATACCACGCCCATTAATCTTAAGGAAACAACAGTCAGTGCCAAACGAAGCATCCTGGAAGTAAAACCAGATCGTCTGGTATTTAATGTGGAAGGAACCATCAACAGCATTGGTTCGGATGCTTTAAGCCTTTTGCGAAAAGCCCCCAGCGTGACTGTTGACAATAATGACAACATCAGTCTCCTGGGTCGTTCGGGGGTGTTGGTATATCTGGATGGCAAACGAGTGCCCATGAGCGGACAGGATCTCAGCAATTATTTGCAAAACTTGCCTGCCGAACAAATTGATCGCATTGATATCATTACCAATCCCGGAGCTAAATACGAAGCACAAGGCAATGCAGGCATCATCGACATCCGCTTAAAAAAAGACAGCAACCTGGGAACCAATGGCACCGTCAATGCTTCCTACATTCAAGGAAAATATCCGAAATACAGTGCATCCGGAACCGGCAACTACAGAAATAAAAACCTGAATCTTTTTGGTACGCTGGGAGCGGGTCAGTGGATCGGATTCAATATCATGAAGTTTCAAAGTTATCAAAACGGTTTATACCTCGAAGAATACAATGAATCCCGTCCGGATCGTAAAAATTATAATTACCGCTTGGGGACGGATTATTTTTTAACTAAAAATCAAACCATTGGCATCTTATTAAATGGCTTTTATAACGACGGTAAAAACTGGG
The DNA here is from genome assembly GCA_016714025.1 of Saprospiraceae bacterium. Taxonomy (NCBI): domain Bacteria; kingdom Pseudomonadati; phylum Bacteroidota; class Saprospiria; order Saprospirales; family Saprospiraceae; species Saprospiraceae bacterium. The sequence continues at coordinate 19,124 of JADJOB010000001.1, forward strand.
GAACCAATGAAATTACCATCGGCTCAGCAAATACTCCCGAATTGGTCGACAGCATTTTAATTGCAAAAACGGTTTCTAAAAATCCTCGAAACAATCAAAGCTTCAATTTAAACTACCGTTTTGATGATAAGAAAAACAAGAGTTTAAATATTGATTTGGATTATGGATTTTACAACAATACCAGCAAACGCGATCAGGTAAATACCTATTACAATGCAGAAGATCGTGATAAATTATCTGAGCTTTTCAATTATTTCAATACGCCTTCTGAAATTGATATCCTCACATTAAAACTGGATTATGAACACGCTGCTTTTAAAGGCAAATTGGGGTATGGTGCTAAATTAAGCCGGGTCGTAACTGACAATACGTATCATGTGTATGATGGTAAAAAGGAAAATGGAACCATTAACCCGTTTCGTTCGAATCGATTTAATTACGATGAAAATGTATACGCAGCTTATGTTAGTTACAATCGCATGTTGAGTAAAAAATGGACTATGAATATGGGCTTGCGTGCCGAACAAACAGATGCAACCGGTGATTTAATTGCACTGCTTCCTGAATTGCAAGAGCCTCCTGTGATTTTAAATTACCTGAGTTGGTTTCCAAGTGCAGGTTTGAATTTCAACCTGTCACCACAAAACAGTCTGGGTTTAAATTACAGCCGACGCATCAATCGTCCGGATTACAATGTATTGAATCCATTTAACAATCAATTGAGTCAGTTGTCATTTGAAAAGGGAAATCCATACTTATCCCCGGAAATTGTAAATAATCTGGAACTAAACTATACCCTGGCCTATCGCTTTAATTTTAAATTGGGATACTCCTTAACCACCGATCAAATTACTCGTCTGATCGGACCGGATGATGTGGATCCACGCGCCAGTTTTATCAATTGGGATAATTTAGCGACTCAAAAAATTTGGAGCTTCAATGCAAGCCTACCCTTTCAAATCACAAAATCCTGGGAAGCTTATTTCAATTTAAGTGGATCGCATTTGGACAACCAGGCAGATTATGGAAATGGTGCCGTGGTCGATCTACAAGCTTATACCTATTCCATTTTTCAACAACATAGTTTCAGCCTACCCTATGGTTTAAAAGCTGAAGTTTCAGGATATTATTCTGGTCCCGGCATCTGGGGCGGTGTATTCGTATATGAAAGCAGCTGGAATTTAGATGCTGGTATTCAGAAAAAATTCATTCAGGATAAACTCAATCTTAAATTATCCTTCAGCGATATATTCTATGAATCCGGATGGGAAGGCGTTTCTGTTTTCGATGGACTCGAATCCTATGGAAATGGTCGCTGGGACAGTCGCCGCATCAATGTAAATATGAGCTATCGCTTCGGCAATGATAAAGTAAAAAGTCGCAAACGAACTGTTGGTTCGGAAGATGAGGCAGGAAGAGTTGGAGGAGAAGGAGGGAATTAGATTCAATTAAGAATTAAGAATTAAGAATTACGAATTACGGATTACGAATTATAAGAGTGACGCAAAACTAAACATTCGTAATTCGTAATTCGTAATTTGCAATCCGTAATTAATTTATTTTACTACAAACAATTTTCTTGCAATAACTATCCCTTTTGTGTTTTGTACCTGAAGGGTGTAAACTCCTCTGCTTAAAGTTGTGTGGACATTTTTTAATTCTAAGGTGTTGTTTCCAATGATTACGGGGATTGAATTAATTAATACTTTATTGCCGAGTGTGTTGCAAATAATTATTTTGATGGTTTGATTTTCTGTACTGTAAAATTCAAACTGGCTGTTGGTAGTTAGCGGATTTGGATAAATGGATAGTTGGTTTTGTTGAATGTTTGCATCTGCTGTTGCGCTGATGGTGTCTGGTTTTATAAAACTGTAATACACATCTTGTTCGCCATTGAATGTGGCAACCCAGGCGAGGTGGGCTCCTTTGTTGTCGGAAATCATGTGCAGATAATCTCCTATTTTATTTTGGTTTGGATATCCGACATGTGGATCAAAAGAATCGGATAGTCTTTGATCGGGAGTCCAATGTTGACCGGCATCGTTTGAATAGGAATAATACAAGCTAGACAAATACGTGCCGGGATGATCTCGTGTATCCAGCCAAATGACATCGATGCGTCCATTGGGAGCAACACTCATTGTACCAAACCATTGATAATTTGAATTTGTACGATCCTTATTGATTGCAATGGGTGCAGACCAACTTTCAGCCCGGTCTTCGCTTTTACTAAACAGGATATCGGCATAGTCCCCGTTGTCACGCCTTGAAACAGTGCTCAATAAATACAAATTGCCTCTGCTGCTTTTTGTTGAATGGTCGCTGGCTATCCAAACCTGACCTAATAAACCACCTGGATTGGGTCCAAAATAAGAAGGCAATTGACCCAACAAATCAACGGTATTACTTAAATCCCATTCCACATCCATTCCAGGGATTTTGGCATTTTCAGAGCGATTTACATAAAATTGACTAAAACGCGAGCCTGCTGCATAAAGCGATCCATCCGGTGCCACCGTGACAGTTCCTCTGGTTAAATAGCTTGGAATTACACTGCAGTTTTCAAAACTCAATGCTTTATTTGTAGATCGTGTAAAATTATAATCCGTACAACTCGAATAATCATAATTCCAATACACATACAAATTACCATCTGAAGATTGATTTGTATTATCAACTGTCATCCATTGTTTATCGCCACCATGAGCATAGATTCTGTTGATCCATTTATTCAAGTCGTTTGTTTTGTAAACATCACAGGTAAAATTTCCTGCCAATGCATTGTAATAAAAATTCCCGCGATTGTCAGCACATAAAACGGGATCGGATCTAAATACACCTGCATCCAATGGCATCAAATTTTTCCAAGTCAATCCATTGTCTTCACTCACTCCAATTCCTGCCTGTCGGAAATTACTCAACACATTATCAAACTGCCTCCAACCCATAGCCATTCTGTTAGGATTCTTTGGATCAATTGCAAGGCTCGGCTCATTGGCTGCATCGTTCAGGATGTTTCTTCCATTGGCATCAACATTTACCTGCCGCGTTGTAATTTGAGGTGACGCGAAAAAATAAGCCGGACTGGTTTTTTTCTCGCTTTCCAACATAGGCATGTATGCATCTTGTTTAGTCTCCTGATATTCCACTTCCGGAATATCCTGTGCAAATAAACGGATGCTAACAAAAATGCAGATTGGAATTGCGAATGATTTAATGAATATGCTTTTCAATGTGCTTGTTTGAATGGATTGAAAACTTGAAACCAAATGTAGTTAATTAATTACGAATTATTAATTACGAATTACGAATTATGGGAGCGTAGCGGACATCCCGCGTATTCGCGGGACCTATCTAAATAGAATTACAAGTAATATTAGACTAAGTTTATTAGCATATTCAATTCGTAATCCGTAATTCGAAATTCGTAATTCGAAATTAATAATTCGTAATTGACTTAGCTTCATTCCACAACACATCCATTTCCTCCAAACTCATTTCATCTAATGGTTTGCCGGCATGTTGTTCGATGTATTGAAAACGGTTTTTAAATTTTTGATTTACTTTTTCTAATGCGGTTTCAGGATCTAGTTTTAGGAAACGTGCGTAATTGATCAGGGCAAAAAATACATCGCCCAATTCCAATTCGATTTCGTTTATGCTTGCATTTGAATCTACTGCAGATTTTAATTCTCCCATTTCTTCTTCTACTTTATCCCATACCTGATCAATGTGTTTCCATTCAAAACCAACCTGGCGGGTTTTGTCTTGCATGCGCAATGCTTTTACCATAGCAGGCAATGAGTTTGGAACGCCTTCCAATAAACTCTTTTTACCTTCTTGTCGTTTTAATTTTTCCCAATTCTGTTTTACCTCTTCATCATTCTCCACTTTGACATCTCCGTAAATATGTGGATGGCGGTGAATGAGTTTTTCAGAAATGGTTTCAATGACTTCTTGTAAGGTGAAGGCTTGTTGTTCGCTTCCAATTTTTGAATAAAACAGAATGTGCAAGAGCAGATCTCCTAATTCTTCTTTGATGCCTTTGTAATCTTCCTGAATGATTGCATCTGCTAGTTCGTAGGTTTCTTCTATGGTTAAGGAGCGGAGGCTGTGGATGGTTTGTTTTTTATCCCAGGGACATTTTTCCCTAAGGTCGTCCATGATTTTTACTAAGTTCAAAAAAGCACCGGAGAGTTCTGACATGATTGGATTTAATATGCAAAGTAATGAAATCTGGTTAAAACAGCTGTTTTCAATCTTGGGATCTCTAAGAGGGGCTGAGGGACTGAGGGGCTGGAGGGCTGGAGGGTTGGAGGGTTGGAGGGTTGGAGGGTTGGAGGGTTTAGACTATTAGACTGTTAGACTATTAGACTGTTAGGGAAGAGGGATATTGGGCTGCAAGGCTGTAGGGCTGCATGGCTGTAAGGATAGTTGAATTTTTGGCTACTGACTCCTAACTGCTGACTACTGATTTTTGGACTATTAGACTGTTAGGGAAGAGGGATATTGGGCTGCAAGGCTGTAGGGCTGCATGGCTGTAAGGTAGAGTTGAATTTTTGACTACTGACTCCTAACTGCTGACTACTGATTTTTGGACTGTTAGACTGTTAGGGAGGAGGTGTATTGGTTTGTTGAGCATTTTTTTTGCCGAACGCTGCATCTCGAACGTCCTGATTTTATTCTATCTTTAACTGACTCCTGACCCCTAACTTCTGACTACTGAGCTATGCATAGGTTGAACCTATGTAGGAATGACACATTCTTATTACAATAATCTTATTCAATTTAAATCATGTAATTCCTCATAGGCTGAGCCTATATGATGTTCACGTTTAATATTGTGCTTAACTTAGTTTCATCTTCGATTGAACTAAATGACGTAGGCTAAACCTACGCCAAGCGGAAGCTTTGTTCTTTTGAATTCCTATCGCAGCAAATACACCAATTAAATTTATTGCAAGATTGCAGCATTGCAAAATTGCAGCATTGTAAAATTGCAGCATTGCAAAATTGCAGCATTGTAAAATTGCAGCATTGCAAGATTGCAGCATTGCAAAATTGCAGCATTGCATTAAAGTAGCATTTAGGAATTAGGGAAACAAATGTCCCATCTTTTGGCGTTTGGTGTCGAGGTAGGATTTATTATGTTCATTGGGGAGGGCCAAGAGGGGGATGCGGTCGATTACGTGGATGCCTACTTTTTCGAGGGCGTTGACTTTTGCCGGATTGTTGGTGAGGAGTCGGATTTTTGTGAGTTTGAAAATGCGGAGAATTTCTATGGCTTCGTCGTAATTTCTGAGATCGGGACCAAAGCCCAATGCTTCGTTGGCTTCGACGGTGTCCATTCCCAAATCTTGTTTTTGATAGGCTTCGATTTTATGATGGAGGCCGATTCCGCGCCCTTCTTGTCTTAGGTAGATGATCAATCCACCTTCATCTGCTATCAATTTCATGGATTTATGAAGTTGATAGCCACAATCACAACGAAGGGAACCAAACACATCGCCGGTTAAACATTCGGAGTGGATACGTATTAGTGGTATTTGAAAATTTTCCGGGTCGCCGGATATTAAAACAAGTGCCGGAGCATAGGGGTTTTCCTTATTGGGAAAACTACGGATATCAAAGGGTCCGTAAGTAGTGGGCAAAAAAGCTTCTGTTGATTGACTCATCAATACATTCATTGTTAAACCTCAGACTCAAAACAACGGTCCTTGGGTGAATGTTGAGAAGAGTTTTGGTTATAAGGCAAGAATTAAATCCTCCTAAAGCCGGATCCTTTTCGTTGCCAAAGCATTATCGCCGTACTTAATAGCAATACGGCTGTAGTGATACAGACAATAAACATTTAAAATCCTTTGGTTTTACGTAAGCTTGATTCGAGGCACAATATCTGAAAATAGATTTTGTAAAATCAAGTTTCCGGACGAGATTCTTATATATTTTTTGTCAATATGTGTTATAAATTGGCTTGCACCCAATCAAAGGCAATTCTATCAGGGGATTCTACTCTTGGTTTAAAGCTTTATAAATCTGTTTTTGTTTAATTCGCCATTTCTTCCAATACGATTTCATGACTGTATTTCCTGAAATCGACGGCTGTCACGGACGAAACGCCCTGATCTTCCATATAAACTCCATACAAAACATCGACATCTGCCATGGTCAATTTATTGTGGGTGATGATGATGAATTGGGATTCTTTCGAAAACTTGCGAATGATGAGGTTGAATTTCTCAATGTTGATGTCATCCAATGGAGCATCCACCTCATCAAAAATACAGAATGGGGCTGGCTTGAGTAAGTAGAGTGAGAATAAAAGCGCGATGGCCGTAAGCGTCTTCTCTCCCCCACTCAACTGGGAAATTGATTTAGGTCGTTTTCCTTTAGGTTTGGCAATAATGTCGATGTCGCATTCCAGCGGATCGTTTTCATCTACTAACACCAGATCGCAGTCGTCGTCATCGGTAAACAGACTTCTAAACACAACCTGAAAATGTACACGCACCTGGTTGAAGGCTTGCATAAATCCCTGTGTAGCCGTCTCTTCAATTTCCTTGATGGTTTCCAACAAACTATCCTGTGCTTTTAAAATATCATCGCGCTGCTCCGTGATCTTATCCAACCGGGCTTTCATCTCTTCATAAGCTTCCAATGCCAGCGGATTTACTTCCCCATAATTATCGATCCGGGTTTTGTAATACTGTGATTTGGAAATCAAGGCTTCTAAATCCAAGCCTTCGTCTTCTTCACTTGCAACAAATTCATCAAGCTTTGCCATAAATTCCAGCTCGGCTTTTTCGTAAGCTGATTGTATCCGGAATTTATATTCAGCTTTCTGGTCTTTGATTCCATTAATGGCAGATTGCAACTCGTGAATGGAACGCTGGTGTTGTTTGGCTTTCGCCTCATCTTCTGAAATCCGGTTGCGGGCTTCGTAATAATCGCGCTCGAGCGTGGTTAAATTGGAATCCATATTTTTTCTGAATTCCAGGACTTCAAGCAACTCGCTTTCGTATTGGGTCAGTGAAGTTTCCAGTTCGCCAAGCGATTCAATCAACTCCGTTTGTTTTAATTCGTCGTTGATGGTTTGTGTCTGGAGTTCTTCGATTTGTTTGTTTTTATAATCCAGGTCTTTGTTGATATTCTCAAATCGATTTTGCCATTTAAGCAATTCCAGTTTAGCCTGGTTGTAGATTCCTGTAATTTCTGAAAGTTCGATAGAGACCCGATTGTACACTTCATCCGAACTGTGCAGCGAATGCACCAATTGTTGTTGTCTGTCTTTCAATTCAACAATGCGCTGTTCTTTGCTATTCAACTCCTGAGCGATTTCAGCAGCTTGCATTTTATTGGCTGCAATTCTGCGCTCTAAATCAGCTTTCAAATCCAGATAGTGACTGAGGTGTGTTTGAATCTGAGCAAGCTGTTGCAATTCTTCAGATTCTTTCTTGCGCAATTGCTCAAGTTCTTTCTGGCGATTGTTTAATTCAAAGGTTCGAATTTTATTTTTTAGTTCTGCAAGTTCTTTTTCATTTAGGATGGCCTGTGATTCCAGTTCTTTGATTTCGGCTTCCAGTTTTTCAAGATTTTTCTTGCGCCCCAGTTTCTTTCCTTCAAACAAACCTACCGAACCACCGGTAATGATTTTATTTGCTTTCAGTATGGAACCGCTGACGGAAATGACCGAAACATCATCCGGAAAATGGATCACATCTTCTAAGTGATTGTCATTCTCTAAAATATAAACATCCTTTAACAAATCATGAACCAGGGGTTTGTACATGTCGGTCACTTCCATAATGGAAAGCGCCGGAATACAACCCGGTATGCTGCGTTCAACTGCTTTGCTGTCTCTGAATTTATCCAGTATAAAAAAGTTGGCTTTGCCTTTCGAATTATTAAACAACAAGCGGATGGCTTTCACAGCATCCTCTTCCGTATGGGCTACATAATAATTCAAATAATTTTCGAGGTACAACTCGATGGCAGAACGATATTTTTCAGGCGTGTAGATGATATCCGAAAGTACCGGAACATCTTTGCGCCAATTTTGATTTAAAAACTTAATGGATTCAGGAAAGCCTTCCATTTTCTCAACCATACTCTTGAGCAATTCAAACTCATTTTGCTTGGCATCGCGTTGACGGTGGATGGTAGAAACTTTTTGAGTACAGGCTTCCAATTCAATCTGAACTTGTTCTAATCCCAACAAACGATTTTCTTCGGCAACTTTTACCTGATCAATTTCTGAAAGAACATCTTTTAATTTTACAGAAAGTTCTTTGTGTTGATTTTCTTTATTCTGGTGTTCGTTAAACTTCGACTCGATTTCTTCTTCGCAACGTTTAGAATCTGCGTGCAAGTTTTCGATCCGGTTGTGTTGAATGGCTAATTCTTTTTCAAGTTCGTAGATGGCTGTTTCATTTTCCTGTTTGTCCAATTGAAACTGATCCACTCCGGATTTCAGTAAATTAAATTCAGCTTGTTTGCCGTTAAAAATTTCTTCGTGATTGACTACGGCCTGATCGGCTTCCATCAAACCCAATTCCACTTGAGCTTGTTCGCTTTGGATAGCTGCAACATCCAATTTCAATTGATCCAAACGTCCTGCAGCCTGACTAAGATTTTGGCGAATGGTTTCCAGCTGCGTCGACTGAAATTGTTTTTTCTGTTGGCTAATCTGAATATTGCTTTCCAGTTGACGAATGGTATCCAATACCTCGTTGACTTTCTTTTGAAACTCAGACAGATTTTTTTCCTGATCCAGCTGTGCTTTTTTCTGCGCTTCGATGCTCGCTTCGATGGAATTCAATCCAACTTCTTCATCCTGCAACTTCAGCATTTCTTCCTGGACAGAAGTTTCCAGCACTTCCAGTTTTTCTTTCAAGGTTTTTACTGAAAGAAACTGAGCCAATAATCCGGCAGATTTATATTTTTCTTTGAGTTCGTTGAATTTACGCGTGCGTTTGGCTTGCTTCTCCAATTCGACCAGGTTGGTATTGATCTCAAAAAGCAAGTCTTCAATCCGTGCAAGGTCCTCTTTGGTAGATTTCAGTTTGTTGAGGGTTTCCCGTTTGCGTGCTTTGTATTTAGAAATACCTGCAGCTTGTTCGAACATCTTCCGACGGGCGCTTTCTTTATTGGAAAGCAAATCCTCCACCATGTTTAATGCGATGATGGCGTAAGAGTCCGGGCCAATTCCCGTATCTAAAAACAGCCCGGTAATGTCTTTGAGCCGGCAGGTCACCCCGTTGAGTCGATATTCGCTATCGCCACTGCGGTAAAGCAAACGAGCGATTTCGATGTTTTGATACTCTGTGGGTAGCAGGTTGCGCGTATTCTCAAAATTCAGCGAAACAGAAGCCAAAGGAGCTTCTTTCCGCTTTTTGGTGCCATTAAAAATGACATCCGACATCTGCTCCAGACGGAGCTCGCGGCCCTTTTGTTCGCCCAATACCCAACGGATGGCATCCACGATATTGGATTTACCCGAACCATTCGGTCCGACGATGCCAGTAACGGATTCATTGAAGTGAATGACCGTCTCATCCGCAAAACTTTTAAAGCCTTTTATGGTGAGGTTTTTCAATCTCATGCCGCAAAAATATAGATTAATTTAATATAAATAATTTCTATATGTGTGGCAAGCTCCTTTGCAAACATCTGTATATCAATCACATATAATTATTTATACTATTTTGGAGCGCCACTATCAAGGGTTTATGAATAGATAAAAAAAGTATAGAAATTTTTAGGAGGGGGGCTGAAGGGCTGTTAGACTGTTGGGCTGTTGGGCTGTTGGGCTGTTGGACTGTTGGGCTGTTAGGGAGGAAAGTTATTGGTATGATGAGCATTTTTTTAAATTTTTGACTACTGACTCCTAACTGCTGACTACTGATTTTGGGGCTGTTGGGCTGTTGGGCTGTTGGGCTGTTGGACTGTTGGGCTGTTAGGGAGGAAAGTTATTGGTATGATGAGCATTTTTGAATTTTTGACTACTGACTCCTAACTGCTGACTACTGATTTTGGGACTGTTGGGCTGTTGGGCTGTTAGACTGTTGGGCTGTTGGGCTGTTAGACTGTTGGACTGTTGGGCTGTTGGGCTGTTGGGTTGAGGGAGTGAATGCTAGTAATGGAATTTGGAATTTAATGAAGCAAAATGTCATGCCCCTTTTAAGCGATTTGGGGTTCAGAGTGCAGTTTAATTATTTCTATAAATTAAAATTGCATACAGAATCATTAAATGAAGTAAAAAGTTAGGCATTCTTCATTCCACTCATGTTTGCTCGAACCCCAAACCCCTTGAAAGGGGCTTTAGTTTTGAGTGTGGAGTAAAATATTTTTTTTTTCAAATTTCATTTGAATCCAGAGTCATTCGATGAAGTAATATGTGAAGCCCCTTTCAAGGGGTTTGGGGTTCAGATTGCAGTTTAATTATTACTACAAATTAAAATCAGACTCATTCACCAAATCATATTTTCAAGAAATTCCAATGGCCGGAGGTGATGACACGGTAGGATAGAAATCCCTGGATGAGCCAGTAGGCTATTTCGGCAGACCAGGCCAGGGCGAGTCCGTTGACGGGGTCTTTGACTGCAAAGAAGGCGATGGTCAGGTAGGTTGCGCAGGCGATTGCCTGGATGGTGAGGCCTTTGAGGGTTTCGCCGGTCCCACTGACGCCGTTGCAGTACATGGTGGTGATGCTGTAAACCAATAAGATGCACAGGAGGATGCGGAAATACGGTACGGCATCCTGAATGAGGGAGATGTCGTGATGGCCTAACAAAGGGGCCATAAAGGTCAATGGAAACAAAAGGAATGGGATTGAAATCACTGCGGTGGTTGCAAATGCTACCATGGAAGAATGGAAGACTAGCTTAAGCACGCGCTGGTGTCGTTTCTTACCGATGGTATTGCTGACCAGGGTATTGATGCCGGTGGAATAGCCCCAACAGGGAATGGCTAAGACGAGGTAAGCGATTCGGAGTAAATTGGAAATAGCGAGTTGCCGCTCCCCTAGTTTTTCGATGAAGGAAAAGAATAAAAACCAGGAACCGATGGCCAATAAAGATTGAAGCAAGATGGTAAAGCTGATGGAGTTGATGGTCTTAATCCACGAAAACTCAAAATGCGGAATTTTCCAGAGTTGGAATTTGTGGAGTTCCTTGTCGAAAATCATATAGGTCAGAAAGACCACAAAAGCAACGATCTCTGAGATCGCGCTGGCTAATCCCGCACCTGCGATACCCATTTCCGGAAATCCGTGTTTGCCGAAAACCAATAAATACCCTAAAACGATGTTGAGGGTACAAAGCACCACGGTATCAATCAAAATGAACTTGGGTCGTTTGATGCCAATGTAGAGGGACACTAATGCCAATCCGACGTAAGCGAAAATCAATCCGATGATGCGTTGATCGAGAAACAGGATGGATTTATTAAGTATGACTTCGGATTGTACAAAGACAGAGAGTATGGGTCGCGCAGCAAAGTAGAGTAAGCTAAACACGATCACCCCGAGGATGAGTTCGTAAATGAGGATGGCATAAAAGTACTTGCGGACAAAGTCGTAATTCTTCTCCCCAAACTTCCGGGCGATGAGGATTTGTCCGCCTTTGCTGAAACCGAAGGCAATGGCCGCGACGACCAGATAAAACACCGAAACAAACCCAGCGGCTGCAAAATCGTGGACGTCATAATAGTATAAAAACATGCTATCGGTCAAAGCGATGATATTCTGGGCTGCACTCCCAATCATCATAGGCAGCGAAAGCCTAAAGACATTTTTCACATTAAACCAAAACTCGTGCAAGTTTGAATATTTTGGGCAAGATAGGGAAATGCTGGAATCTTCGAATGTTACAATTTTGCGATGCTGCAATGCTGCAATCTTGAAATACTAGAATGCTGATTTAGACTGACCTCTGACTGCTGAACCCTAACTGCTGAATTTCTTACTGACTACTAATTGCTGACCACTGACTGCTGGATTCTTGACCACTGACCGCTGTATTCTGGCACGATACTCCGTAGATACTCCGTACATATCCCGTACATACTCCCAGGATACTTGCTTGTAATAGCGTCAAATGCCGAGAAAGCACGGAAAATGACGGAAAACGTGCAATAAAATAGCAATTTTCAAACTAAAGTACACTCAATAAAATCCTGCAATGTTGCGATTTTGTAATACTGCAATCCTCTCGCTGGGCGTAAGCTAAGCCTACGGATCAGTACTCAACAGTTAGGAGTTAGGAGTCAGACAAAATCAAATCATACGCTGCATTTCGAACGGTCCTGATTTTAATTTATCTTTTTTGAATTTTACACCTTATTCTACATTTCTGAATACTGACCTCTAACTACTGACCACTAATTTTTGCTGGGCGTAGGAAGGTAAAAAACAGATGTCTTCAATTGATGATCCGAACAACAAGGGGTATTGTTCTTTTGCATTCGCCCAAAAGAACCAAAAGGCTTGTTCGAAATGAAGGCGTTTTTGCTAAGCTCGAGCTTCAGCTCAAATTTTTCACACGCTTTTGGTGGTTATGCAAATGCGTCAGTTTTACATCTAATAGAATACTTAGTTTAACTTGGCTCTGAAAAATTTTCGCCGCACGCTGCATTTCGAACGGTCCTGAATCTATTTTATCTTTTTTTAAATTTTACTCCTTATTCTGCATTTCTGAATACTGAATACTAACTACTGACCACTAATTTTTGCTAGGCGTAGGCTTAGCCTACGTCTTAATCATGAATCGAAAATTAATCAAATAAATTTCAATTATAAAGGGGACATGCATAGGTTGAACCTATGGAGGAATGAAATAAATTGAAGCAAAATTATTCTTCTATATAAAACATGCATTTCTTCATAGGCTAAGCCTATTTGATGACCGCTTTTTATTTCAAGTTTAACTTAGTTCATCTAGGATTGAAAATTAGGACGTAGGCTAAGCCTACGCCCAGCGAAGTAGGGTAAAAAACAGGTGCCTTCAATTGTTGACACGAATAACAAGGGGCTTTGTTCTTTTGCATTCGCCCAAAACCAAAAGGCTTGTTCGAAATGAGGGCGTTTTTGCTGAACTCAAGCATCAGCTCAAATTTTTCTCACGCTTTTGGTGATTATACAGATGCGTCAGTTTTACAACTAATAGAATACTTAGTTTAACTTGGCTCTGAAAAATTTTCGCCGCACGCTGCATTTCGAACGGTCCAGAATTTATTTTATCCCTAGTAGAAAAAAATTCCTGGTACGAAATGCTGGCGCAAAGGCTAACCCGCGCACCCCTCCGTTCTTTTGCATTCGCCCAAAAGAACCAAAAGGCTTGTTCGAAATGAAGGCGTTTTTGCTAAGCTCGAGCTTCAGCTCAAATTTTTCTCACGCTTTTGGTGGTTATTCAAATGCGGCAGTTTTACAACTAATAGAATACTTTTTAAACTTGGCTCTGAAAAATTTTCACCGCACGCTGCATTTCGAACGTCCTGAATTTATTTTATCCAGAGCGGAAAAGAATTCCTGGTACGAAATGCTAGCGCAAAAGCTAACCCGCGCACCCCTCCGTTCTTTTGCATTCGCCCAAAAGAACCAAAAGGCTTTTTCGAAATGAAGGCGTTCCTGCAGTACTCAAGCCTCAGTTCAAATTTTTCTCACGCTTTTGGTGGTTATGCAAATGCGTCAGTTTTACAACTAATAGAATACTTAGTTTAACTTGGCTCTGAAAAATTTTCGCCGCACGCTGCATTTCGAACGGTCCTGATTGAATTTTATCTTTAGTTAAATTTAATTCTTTATACCAACTATTGACCCCTGACTCCTAAACTTATTTTTTTACCAATTCAAGTTTACTTTTAGCTGCAAGTTCATATAGGAATTCGGGTGAAAAATCTGCTCCATTTGGCCAACAGATCGTCCATGTGTCCAGTGTAAATTTTTTAAAGTAGTCAATATTATTTAGAGGTTCAAAAATTTCACCATATAATTCATTTTCAAGATCAACCTCGCCTGTTAATCCATCATTAAATTTTAAACTTAACTTAAAGCTTTCAAGGTGCTTTGCATCAATAACTCTAATTACATTCATAATTCATCCTTTAAAGGTTCTATTTTGTTTAATGATTTTCTCAATTGTGAAAGTTCCCAATTATAAATGAGTTCTGATTTATGTAAGTCAAGCCATTCAAATATTAAATTTAACTGTTTTCTGGGCATTTCACCTTTTACCATTCCATCTTCAATACTAATTACAGCAGTAAAATCTTGATATTCAACATGAAAATGTGGTGGATTGTGTTCGTTGTAATACATTTTAATAATTATTCCAAAAAATCTGGAAATCTCTGGCATTCTGTAAATTTAAACAAAAATAATATTTTTAAAAAATTAAATTTATATCAATATTCTGCAATTTTGACTACTTAGCTCTAAATGCTGAATGTCCGGTAGTCAGCAATTAGGGGTCAGTAGCTTGGTGTTTATTGTCAATAGCAAAAGAATTCCTGGTACGAAATGCTGACGCAAAGGCTAACCCTCACACCCCTCCGTTCTTTTGCATTCGCCCAAAAGAACCAAAAGGCTTGTTCGAAATGAAGGCGTTTTTGCTGAACTCAAGCATCAGCTCAAATTTTTCTCACGCTTTTGGTGGTTATTCAAATGCGACAGTTTTACAACTAATAGAATACTTAGTTTAACTTGGCTCTGAAAAATTTTCGCCGCACGCTGCATTTCGAACGTCCTGAATTTATTTTATCCAGAGCGGAAAAGAATTCCTGGTACGAAATGCTGGCGCAAAGGCTAAACCTCACACCCCTCCGTTCTTTTGCATTCGCCCAAAAGAACCAAAAGGCTTGTTCGAAATGAAGGCGTTTTTGCTAAGCTCGAGCTTCAGCTCAAATTTTTCTCACGCTTTTGGTGGTTATACAAATGCGCCAGTTTTACATTTAATAGAATACTTAGTTAAACATGGCTCTGAAAAATTTTCGCCGCACGCTGCATTTCGAACGGTCCAGAATTTATTTTATCCCTAGTAGAAAAAAATTCCTGGTACGAAATGCTGGCGCAAAGGCTAACCCTCACACCCCTCCGTTCTTTTGCATTCGCCCAAAAGAACCAAAAGGCTTGTTCGAAATGAAGGTGTTTTTGCTAAGCTCGAGCTTCAGCTCAAATTTTTCACACGCTTTTGGTGGTTATGCAAATGCGTCAGTTTTACAACTAATAGAATACTTAGTTTAACTTGGCTCTGAAAAATTTTCGCCGCACGCTGCATTTCGAACGGTCCTGAATTTATTTTATCCAGAGCGGAAAAGAATTCCTGGTACGAAATGCTAGCGCAAAAGCTAACCCGCGCACCCCTCCGTTCTTTTGCATTCGCCCAAAAGAACCAAAAGGCTTGTTCGAAATGAAGGCGTTCCTGCAGTACTCAAGCCTCAGCTCAAATTTTTCTCACGCTTTTGGTGGTTATGCAAATGCGTCAGTTTTACAACTAATAGAATACTTAGTTTAACTTGGCTCTGAAAAATTTTCGCCGCACGCTGCATTTCGAACGTCCTGAATTTATTTTATCCAGAGCGGAAAAGAATTCCTGGTACGAAATGCTAGCGCAAAAGCTAACCCGCGCACCCTTCCGTTCTTTTGCATTCGCCCAATAGAAAACCAAAAGGCTTGTTCGAAATGAAGGCATTTTTGCTAAGCTCGAGCTTCAGCTCAAATTTTTCACACGCTTTTGGTGGTTATGCAAATGCGTCAGTTTTACAACTAATAGAATACTTAGTTTAACTTGGCTCTGAAAAATTTTCGCCGCACGCTGCATTTCGAACGGTCGATTTTAATTTACTTCTATATCCTACATTCAAGCCAACATTTCGTCAATCTAACAGCCTAACAGTCTATCAGTCTAACAGCCCTCCAGCCTTGCAGCCCAATATCCCTCTTCCCTATCAGTCTAACAGTCTAATAGTCTAACAGCCTTAAATCCTTTTAAGAAAAAATTAACAAACAGATTGTAAAAATTAACAAGTACTTGCTATCTTCGCTGAACAACCAACCCGTGTATGCCCATCTGGAGAGTATTATACATCCAAAGCAGGTATGAATTTAAAGTCGAGCAGCAATTGGAGAAGCTCGGCATCCGGCATTATTTACCAAAAATAGAAGTGAAGCGGGCTTGGTCGGACCGGATTAAAAAAATGAAGGTGCCGGCGTTTCCGAGTTATTTATTTGTGTGCAATGAAGCCAAAGACCGCAATGCGGTGTTTCAGGCAAAGGGGGTAATGCATTATGTGAAGCATGAAAACCGCGATGCGGTATTGGATGAGAAAGAAATGAACTTACTCCAAACGAGTCAGTCGTTGCTTATCCCCTCCTCGCTTCAACCATTAAAAAAACTAAAAGGACAATTTGTAAAAATCCGCTCCGGATTGCTTGCCGGTCAGAGCGGACTGCTTATGGATTTTTTAGGCAAGAAAACCGTACAACTCAAATTGGAGCAATGGTCTATGGGATTTCTGATTGAAATGCCTCTGGATGATTTGCAGTTTGGGTGATGCGTTAATATTTAATTTTTACAAATAGTTTTATTCGGCCTTTGCAATAATTTTTGTGAGTGGTTGCGGCGAAGCCGTATTTAATTGCAATAAATTGACTATAATTTATCTACTTTATCCCAAACAGATTCTTATAAAATAAATAATAATTTACTGAATGGTGGTATAGATTTAAATTAAATCTATCAAATTATAGGATACCACTAAATTAATACCATAGAGATTTACATTCATATCATAGATATGGATTGTCGGAAAATCGCGAATCAGTTAGACCAAATGGACCTTCATACATAAGCCGCTTAGCGCAATTATTGCGTAGATTTGTATGTTATAGGAGACCTAAAGATCAATTAAAAACTCAATTTTATGAATCTAATAAATTGGAAATTCCTTGCATATATTGGAAATAACATTTACGTCAGGCGAACATATATCTATTTATTTATTATCCCTCTAATCGTTTCAATAATTACAAAATTAGATTTTTTAAAATCAGCTGATTTAATTCCATTCAACTGGCAATTGCTGTTTTTAAGTGCAATTCTATTCACATTAGGAACATTAATTTTCCAAATATTCGCTCCTTTAATTATAAAGGAAAATTCTACTTATTCAGATTTTATTAGTAATGGAAGAATTTTTTGGCATTTAAACAAGTACAGCGAGGATCTTAAAATTCCCTTTGATGAATTCAATTTAAAATATAGGAATTTTAGAAAGGAAAATCCATTATCAGACCAAAGTAAAGAATATATGGATGCATTCATGCGGACTTTACCAGCTGACAAGATTGAAAAATTTAATTTTATTAGAAAATATTATGACGATCAAGAATCAAAGAGACCGACATGGTCAAATAGCTATGAAACAGGAAGTGACGAGGTAAAATTTGAAAGAATAAAATTGAATGAACAATTGAATCAACGAATTGAAAATGAAAATTTGAAGGTCTCATTTTGGAATATACTTGAATATAGCAAAACAACAAGGTTCTGGGCTAGAATATCTTGCTTTGTATTTTTTTCTATTGGACTGTTGTGTTTCGTGCTAGTAACAATAAATAGTATTTTAGTTGTTTTTCAAATTAATGGATTAGAAATATTCAAATGGAAATAGAAAAGGCCTCCTATAACATGAGATTTAAGCAAGCAGAGCATAAATCTTTTAATCAAGAAAAATTCGTAAATTTGGCTTGAGTTTGTATCTTTTGGCAATCATCGAAAATGCTCTGCCTGCTTCAATCTCTGGCCGTTCTGTGATATTAAAAATATGATGAGACTCAATTTTTATTTACTTATTATAATTTTAAATTGTTCTTGTAACAAGCAAAAAAAACTCTATGATGAAATTCATCTATCAACTCACTCTGATAGCTCTTATATTCAATTAATTGTGTCAAGTGATTCAATAATATTTTTACAATTAGAACGTGGCGAATGTGATGGATATGGCTCGTGCAAATATGGGCCCAAATATTATGCTCAGGTTTCTAAACAGAATCAAATATTTAAACTTATAAATGAAGAAGCTCAAAGAATACTGTCAGATACTTTTCGACTTGAAAGAATAATGATAACGCATGCTTCAACTTCGAGTTTAAAATTTTTATTGAAGGATAGTCTAATTAATAATTTTCGGTATTATGGTTCAGAATCAAATTGTAGAGATCTTGTAGAAATAGAAAAAAAATTACTCAAGATAATTAGTCAGGCAAACAGAATTAATTTATTAACTACAGAAAATCTTTTAGATATTTCTGATATGGCAAATATTGATTCAATACGAATAGATAAATTGAAACCAATTGAAATTGATGGCTATAAAGGAAAGTATACTAATTATATTGTTGACTATGAAATCGGGAGAATAAAACGAAAAGGTCATATTGATACAGTTATAAATATTATAAAAAATCAAAAAATATTAGATACAATTCAAAGAAAAAATCATGGTAAGTTTATTCCTAAATATGAGTTTAGTTTTTATCGAAATAAACTTATTTGTTTTCAACTAGAAACTGATTTAAGAATAATGCCTTATTCATGGCTTCAAGTACTAAAGTTTGATAGTCTATTGATCAAAAATTTCAATTAACATCACATAACATAGCACTTACGATCATGCCGCCAATAAATTTAATGTTCACTTTCGGCTGAAAATAAAATACTATTTCTTACTTTTGGTTACCAAACATGACGGCACATCGCAAGTACCCTCATGTTAGGCGTAATTATAGAAAGACAACAAATAGAATAATTTGCAATGATAACAAAAATAGAAGTTGACGGATTCAAATCTCTTTCGGAGTTCGAACTAAAACTGAAGTCAGGTTTGAATATACTTGTTGGACCTAATGGTGCCGGAAAAACAAACATTATTCTCTTTTTTGAATTCCTTTCTAAAATTGCCAACAACTCAATTGGACATGCCGTAAGTTCAATCGGAGGAGCAGGTTCTATATTCAAAAAAATAGGTAAAGAAGAGTATCAGGACACAATAAAATTTAAAATATTCGGCTCGTCTCAAGCCGAAGCAAACACTTTTATTATTTATGAATACACGACAATAATAAAGTCGTCATTTTCAAAAGACGATATATACTTTGACTACCAAGACATCAAAGTTAGAACTGCTACCAAATTTTGGGCAGACCCTGACGAAATAAAAGGAAAAACAGTTTGGGACTTCCATCTTGAATTTCAATATAAAGCATCCGAAAAACCAATCGTAACAATACATGAGTTGAATAGAAAAAAATTCAAACCTCGGTTCTTTTTTAATCCAAATGACAAAGAAGAGGACTTTGAAAAGGGGTTTAAAGAATTCATTACTCAAAATGACCCATCAGCTAGAATAATTGTTGCTCCACTTTTTCCAATAATAGAGTCAGCAAACATAATAATAAACGATATTTTAGGAGGGGAGTCATTTAATGTCGTGCCGAGTAAAGTTAAGGAGCAAGAGGATGCAGCAACGCCACCTGGAATTAAGAAGGACGGTTCAGGTTTAGCAACAACACTTTATGCATTAAAGAAAAGTAAACCTTTTAGCCAAGTTGTAGAATTTAGATTTCATTATTTCATTGAGAGACCAGAAAGAAATTATGACCCAAAATCATTAAAAAAAATAATTTCATATTTAAAACTCGCTAACAAAACAATAGTTGATTTAACTGTGGACAATGACCCTTTTGACAATAGGTTGATTGTGCGAATTTTTATAAAAACTGGTTCATATGATGCTGTTCTACCTCTTTCATCAATGTCTGATGGAACAATTAAATGGCTGACTTTAATAACAGCAATACTAACTTCAAAAACTATTTTTTCAATTGAGGAACCTGAAAATTTCTTGCATCCTTGGATGCAAGCCGAAATTGCAAAAATAATGAGAGAGCATATCGAACAAAAGAAGAATCATTCTTTTATAATCATGACTACCCACAGTGAATCACTTCTCAATTCAAGCAATCCAGAAGAAGTTATTCTAGTTGACCTAGTGGAGGGTAAAACTTCAGCAAGAAGAATTGCAAATATTCAAGCCTTAAAAGAGGAAATTTCTCAGTCTGGGTTTGGTTTAGGTCATTTTTACTTTTCAGATTCTTTTGAGGCATGATGAATCCTGCATTTATAGTTGATGGTTTCACCGAACGAAATATTATTCAAAATATCTGTCCAGGTGCTCCAATTCGAAGAACAGACTTAAATGGAAAAGATGTTTCCATTGAGGCTATGGCAAAAAAAATCGCATCATTAATAAAAGTATTGAATAATCGACATTACCCTGTAATTATATTGGTTGATAAAGAATCAAGAAATATATCATGCAAGGAAATGATAGCTAAGCTTGAAGAGTCAATTAAAAAAGAGGGCATTAATAACCTTGACCTAAGAGTTGGAGTTGCAGATAGAATGTTAGAAAATTGGATTCTTGCCGACTGGGACAAACTAAAGAGTAAAAAGGGAAAACCATTAAACACAGACTGCATAAATGGTTGCGGGAAACTTAAAGAAGTAATTGGTTCTTATGGCAAGACGACTGATTGCGTTGATATGTTCTTAAATGCTGACATTAAAAAGATGTATAAAAATTCTCCCAGCTTCAAAGTATTTGCAGACAAAATTGCAGACATTAATTGCGACTATATAAACAAGCTTGGAATAACTACGCCTAACAGCATCTTGCCAAAAGCGAGGCGGACGTTGATGCAGAAACTTTTCGGCTCCGGATAACCTTTAGTCGTAGGTTGACAGATGGTGCTTCGAAAGTCCCGCCTTCTGCAAGCTGCGAACCGTTATCCTTAATTATAATTAAATGACAAGCCTACCTTCCACAACAAAAATTAATGGATATTTCATTTTTGAATCATTAGAAGATGACAGAACTACAATTGCCATTGGTAAAGTAATTGATGGTCTTAGAGATAAAGATCTTACCCAGTTCTATTATGTGAAAATAATAAACAAAGAACATCTAATAAACGGAATAAGAAAAATTAAGGATGCAGATAACTTATTCCCTTTAATCCATATAGCTGCACACGGAAATGAAGATGGAACTGGAATTAAACTTCTTGAAGATGAAATTCTTTGGTCCGAATTGACGAAAGAGCTTAGTGAAATGAACACAAGGGCAAAAAACACTACGATATTAATTATGGCCTTGTGTAAAGGAGCCCTAATTAGGACTGAATTCTTTAACACAATAAGATCGCCTTACTTTTTGATGATTGGTCCAAGGTATGATATAAATTGGAATAAGCTTGACAGATGTCTTTTTGAATTTTATAAAATATTAATCCCTACCTATGATCTTGGAAAAGCATTTGAAGAGATACCAAAACATAATGGGGGATTTCAGCCATTTGACTATTTGAACAGTGTAGGAGCATACCAAAAATTAATATCCAAATTCAAAGAAAAAATTAATGAAGGACAATTTAAACATGAATTATTGAATAGATACAAAGATTTAGAAGGAAAGAAAGCAGATTCAGAATTCAAAAGAAAAGTTGAAGAAATAGAATATCAAAAAGAAATAATTTCTAAATCATTGGAGATAATGAAGAATCATTGGTTTATGATTGATTTATATCCAGAAAATGCAGAACGATTCAAAAATTTAGAAACAAAAATTGAATAAATAAGGATAACAATGTACTGTACTACAGACTCCCTATCGGTCGTCCGTCGCCAGTACTAAACGTTATAGACCATTAAAATAAAAACATGTCTTTTTCAAAATTGATTTTGTTATTAGTCGCTCTAACCATCTTTATAAGATGTAATACAAATGATGATAAATCATGCAATCACTTATTCAAACAAATTTCCGGAAATGAATGTAGTTTGATTAACAACAATCCCAGTTCGAAATACTTTAACTTAAATGTAGGCAAGGTTATTGAGATTGAATCTTGGAAAATACCGCAAATTAAGGATAACTGCGACTCAATATTACTGAATTCAGGTATTAAACTTTTCAATACTAGTCCTGATACAATAAATTGTTTGGTATTGCAATCAATACAACATCAAATTCCTTTATATATAAATATTAGGTTGGTTTCAAATGATTCAATTCTAATTCCAGAAACCATTTTTAATTGTTCACATCTAGGAGATATTATATTTATGGACTAAATAAATATCCTATAATCGAGTAAACGGCCCCTGCCAGATGCCTTTATCAGTGTACGCCTCCTACACCACTCCTGAAATACAGGATAAACTTTGCGTTCAAGTCACAATTACAGCGGTTAGCAAAGTCATAGTCTGATAATTTAACATTTTAGAGGTAAATTTGTCTATTAACACAATATCTTCAACATAGCTCTGCGTTTGAGGCCATAAATTGCATTCCTATGAAATTTCTTAAATTAACACTATTAATTTTTTATTTAGTCACTTCATCCTGCAACAACCATTCTGAAGACAAATTTGAAAATTACTATGAGATCATAGATGATTTCATTAGAATGCAAATTGTCGATACGAGCAGAATCATTGAATTAGATTTAATAAAAGTAGCTCAAGATTCATTTGATTATGACAAATGGCGGGATAACAATAATTGCTTAACATCTCCGCTACCACCCCCGTTAAGACCTATTGGGGTCGTTTCAATCTCAAAAGACCTGCTTAGATCCTATAATTTAAAAGGATTAATAGACAAAGGAGACATTGACTATATGTATAATCAAATTACAAGCTTTAAAGACAGTCTTCTAAATCCTAATAAAATAAACGGCAAAACAATTCAAGCATCGACCCTAGATTCTATTAGACAGTTTAGTCCCCCCTATGATTTTTTTATTGTTCTTGAAAAAACCTATAAAGCACATGCCCTGATTAAATTTTCAAACCCTATCATTTCATTAGATCATAAAACGATGCTATTTGATATGGAACTTTATTGTGGTGGTGAATGTGGTATGGGAATACGATACATTTTAAGAAAAGAAAACAATAAATGGAGAATTAAATACCAGAAACGGACTTGGATCAGTTGAAAATTAAGTTCGCTAGTCAAAAATAGACATCGCAACTTATACTTATTTTTTAAGGAACAGCATCTAAATTACGAATTATATAAATGCTCCCCTACCCAATCCCCATCATTCTAATCCTTCTTGCTTCCTGCACGAATCTTCCCAACAATAAAATAAAGCCAACTTCTACAACACAATTGCCTTCCAATGATCCAAAGTATGTCTGGACCAAAATTGCAGACAGTGCGGACTGGAAGAAAAGTTATAATTTTCAACTGTTTAGTATTGGTGACAGCTTTTGAGCTATTAAGCTATTAAGCTGTTAAGCTTTTAAGCTGTTAAGCTTTTAAGCTGTTAAGCTTTTAAGCTGTTAAGCTTTTAAGCTGTTAAGCTTTTAAGCTGTTAAGCTTTTGAGCTTGTTAGCTTTTTAGCTTATCAGCTTGTTAGCTTTTTAGAATAATGGATATCTTTAATGCATTTTACTAAAGAACCTGAAACCTTCTTATTACCGCGCATTCTATGATTGACAAAAACATCACGTCTGTTGAACCCATTGTGTTATTTGCAGGTAATTTTGAACCATACAATTACGCTTTTTGCAAAGGACAACTCTTGCCCATTAGTCAGTTTCCGGATTTGTATGCAAACTTGGGTTCGATTTCTGCTGAAGAAGATAATACCTTGTTTGCTGTTCCTGATTTGCGGGAAGAAGAAAAAAGATACGGAGGTGTTCGTTTTATTATATCGCTATCCGGCTTTCTGGATAATTTAAATTTTCTTGGAATTATAATACCATATTCTGATGATGAATTGCCGATTGGTTGGGAATTTTGTGAAGGCCAGTTAATCAAGATAAACAATCAAGCTTTATTCGCACTGATAGGCACGCTTTATGGTGGCGATGGCAATACAACCTTCGCATTACCCGATTTAAGATCTGTCGCTGTTAATACTCGATTTATTATATCCATAAAAGGACCTTTTCCGTCGAGAGCGTAGTATAAAACTACATGTGAATTATTTTTGCTCAAGACAAATTAAAATCCATTCTGGTTTTATTTGTGACCAGTCTTTCAAATATATAAACCATTCAATCAACAAACATTATCAGCAATACCTGATCATATTAAAAATTGAGACAAGTTAGATTCTAACAATTTTTTCATTATTTAAAATACCACCTTAAAATGGAATTTACTTTTCTTTCAACATCATTTGAACCCCAAACCCCTTGGAAGGGGCTTTAAGTTTTGTGTACTTAGCAAATTGTTTTTTTAACAAAAACAAAATTTAAAATTGGAATCAACCAATGATGCTATGTAAACAGCCCCCTTCCAAGAATAATGAAGTTTCTAGTTCAGTTTAAATAACCAAACGAAATGGAATCAATTATTAATGAACATAAATTCTTAGTTCAAATCAAACCGATCTAAATTCATCACTTTCGTCCAGGCTGCAACAAAATCGTTGACAAACTTTTCTTGTGCATCATCGCAGGCATATACTTCTGCAAGTGCGCGCAATTCTGAATTGGAACCAAAAATTAAATCCACACGGCTTGCCGTCCATTTTGCTTTTCCACTTGCACGGTCACTGCCTTCGAAAAGTTCCTTTGAGTTATCAATTGCTTTCCATCCAGTTGAAAGGTCTAATAAATTGACAAAGAAATCATTGCTTAGTACTTCCGGGCGTTGGGTAAATACCCCATGCGCTGATTGATTGAAATTGGTTTTGAGTACGCGCATTCCTCCAATCAGCACGGTCATTTCAGGTACCGTCAAGTTTAGCAATTGGGCGCGATCTACTAACAGTTCTTCAGCTGCTGCACGGTATGCTGATTTAGCATAATTTCGGAATCCATCTGCAAGCGGCTCAAGTACTGCAAAGGAATCGATATCGGTTTGTTCCTGGCTTGCATCGGTGCGTCCTGCTGTAAATGGTACTTTTACTTCGTGTCCTGCCTGCTGTGCTGCTTTTTCAATTGCTGCATTTCCTGCTAAAACGATCAAATCGGCCATTGAAAGCGTCTTGCCGGTGCTCTGTTCTTTATTAAATTCATTCTGAATTTTTTCCAGTACCTGAATTACTTTGGCTAATTGCTGAGGCTGATTGACTTCCCAATTCTTTTGAGGTAAAAGTCTGATCCGTGCACCGTTTGCGCCTCCTCGTTTGTCTGATCCTCTAAATGTTGAGGCGGAAGCCCAGGCTGTAGAAACGAGTTCGGAAATTGAGAGCCCCGATGCTAATATCTTTTCTTTTAAAATGGCTTCATCGTGGTGATCAATGAGTGGATAGCTAACCGCAGGAACGGGATCTTGCCAGATGAGTGTTTCCTTCGGAACTTCCGGACCCAGGTAACGTGCAATTGGGCCCATATCCCGGTGGGTCAGTTTAAACCAGGCTCGTGCAAATGCATCGGCAAACGCATCCGGATTTTCATGGAATCGTCTGGATATTTTTTCATAGGCAGGATCCATTCGAAGAGCAAGATCGGTGGTCAACATGATGGGAGCATGCCGTTTGTTCGGATCGTGTGCATCAGGCACCGAATCAACACCCATGCCATGTTTTGGTTTCCACTGGTGTGCACCTGCCGGACTTTTGCTCAATTCCCATTCATAACCAAACAGGTTCCAAAAAAAGTTATTACTCCATTTGGTCGGTGTGGTCGTCCAGGCACCTTCCAGTCCACTGGTGATGGTATCGCCTCCTGAACCTTTTCCAAAGCTGTTTTTCCATCCCAAACCCTGCTCTTCAATCGAAGCAGCTGCTGGTTCCGGACCGACATATTTGCTCGGGTCGGCAGCACCGTGGGTTTTTCCAAAAGTGTGTCCGCCGGCAATTAATGCTACGGTTTCTTCGTCGTTCATAGCCATGCGTGCAAAGGTTTCGCGAATATCGCGGGCTGCTGCAAGTGGATCCGGATTTCCATTAGGACCTTCCGGGTTGACGTAAATCAATCCCATCTGAACGGCAGCCAATGGATTTTCTAGCTCCCGGTCTCCAGAATACCGTTTATCATCCAGCCATTTGGATTCAGAACCCCAATAAATATCTTGTTCGGGTTCCCAAACATCTTCCCGGCCACCGCCAAAACCAAAGGTTTTAAATCCCATGGATTCAAGCGCACAGTTACCAGCCAAAATCATCAGGTCTGCCCAGGAAATTTTCTTTCCGTATTTCTGTTTTATAGGCCACAAAAGCAATCGCGCTTTATCGAGATTGGCATTGTCGGGCCAACTGTTGAGTGGCGCAAAGCGCTGAGTTCCGGAACCCGCTCCCCCACGTCCGTCAGAGATCCGGTAAGTACCTGCACTGTGCCAGGCCATCCGGATAAAGAAGGGTCCGTAATGTCCGTAATCTGCAGGCCACCAGGACTGCGAGTTGGTCATTAACTCAAAAATATCTTTTTTAACAAGATTTAAATCAAGCGACTTAAATGCTTCAGCATAATTGAATTCCGCATCCATTGGATTGGATTGAGCTGCATGTTGCCGTAGAATATTCAGTTTTAACTGATTGGGCCACCAATCGCGGTTGCCGGGGCCATTGCCTGCACTCTGTTTAATTTTTCCTCCTGAAAAAGGGCATTTGCTTTCTTCACTCATATAAATGGTTTGTTTTTTATTTGTTTTAGAATTATGATTAGATTTTTACTATTTATTTATCTTAGATTTTATTCAATTTAACACTCAAAATCACTTGTGAATTTTAATTGCAATCGCACCCATCTATTCACTAAAATTGAAACGTTAAAATTGGCAGATAGTTTGAATAGTTAAGAACTTTGTTGTTAACTCTCGGGAAGATTGTTATCAATGAAATTTCCAAATTCAATGATTTTCGTCAGGCTGGTTTTATTTGAATTTATAATAACCAGTTCAAAGTAAATTGATATAAGGCCTGCAAATTTTATTGATTTGGATAGCTTTGGATTCGAAAACATGGCAATATTTAAAACGATCGGGAGCAAAGAGGCAAATGGAGGTCTTTTATTCTCCTGGAAAATTATAAATTTGCAATGACCGCATTACAAAGCAGATGCCAGGTTTGTTTTACCTATTCCAATTCTCAACGATTTTAACCACTTATTATCTATCCGCCTGAAATACCATGAGTCGAAAAAAACTAAAACAGCATGCATGCGCAAATTGTCTATTTGAATTTGAAGCCAAGGGCGAACACATTAATTATTGTCCAAATTGCGGTCAGGAAAATCACAACCCCAGGTTTCCACTCATTCATTATGCATATGAGTTGCTGGAAAGCTTAATCCATTTTGATTCAAAATTTTGGTATTCTTTTAAAGTCTTGTTACTACATCCAGGTCAAATTTCTCTGGATTACATTAACAACATCCGAGGTCGTTATACACCCCCTGTGCGTCTATTTATTTTTATATCAATTTTCACATTCCTCATTATAGGTGTATTTGAGAAAAATCTTGCAAAATCAGGCTATTTCGGATCATACGCTGATGACGCAATTAAAAACAACTTAACCATCAGTGAAATGTTTGATCAATCAGCAGATAGTATTCAAGATGTCATTTTGGTTGCCCCATTTTCCTGGTTTATGAAAAACCCTCAAGTCACCAATGCCGATCTAAGGGAATTAAAAAAAACAGATTCTAATCGGCTGGCAGACTGGTTGACAAAATTTGGGTACAGCAACAACCTCATTACCCGTTTTTATGCAGCTAATAAAAAACTCCGAATTAGCCGCAACATGACTGTTCCTGAAGTGAGTATCATGGTTTCAAGCATATTTAAATGGCTTTTTTTGATAATGATTCCGATTAATGCCAGCATCCTCTTTGTCATTTTTTATAAAAAAGGACTGTTATATTATGATACCATAATTTATTCAATACACTTTTCATGTTTTTTTCTTGTGTTTTATTCCATTTTGCTTTCTGAAATAATGATTTTCTCGTCCATCAGCGTCATGCTTTTGAAAGTACTTTTAATACTAAGTTTGATGGTATTGATTGCATTTCTTTTCATATCACTTAAAAAAGTATTTAAATTTAATTGGCCAACTACCGCAATCCGGATGTTGATATCCTGTTTATTGTCTTTTACAATATATCAGTTGGTACATTATGCGATTTCTTTGAATTCAGGAAGCTAAATTACCTATGAGGATACAATAAGAAATTACCTGAACTGCTGAATGCTAAACTGCCTGTTACTTTTGAAAATTTATAATAATTCATTGGACAGATTATTTTTGTTTAGTTGAATCATTCCATTCGTGCTCCAAGAATTTCACATAGTTTAACGTGAGTTCTCAATCTGATAAAATATAAATCCTAAACTTATAAACCAAGAAGCGATTGCTTAAAAATTATTCAACTTTAGAAGGAAATAACTTAGCATTAAAATAATCCTAACGTAAATTGAATCAAGGTTTAATAAAATAATATACTATATTTACTTAAATTTAAGCAAGCAGATGAAACTATTTAATCGCATAAAAAGACCGACCCTTCTGCTGATGGTTGCAGGTAGCATTTTTATGAGTTTTGATTTACTAACTCATTCTTTCTTTGAATTGTCTGGAGATGTACGTGATTTTTTAAAAGCTTTTGGCGCAAGTCTGGTTTTCGCTTCTCTAATTGTTCAATTTAAATTAGAATCAAAAGATGCTGATCCCATAAAGTAAATGCCTTAAGAAAATTTTAATTATTTCAAGTACATCGTAGGTTTTAAAAACCGCTATTTGTACGTATGGATTTCCTTTAAGATGCATTTGTAATTTGCTCACAAGCCAAAACAATTTCCATTCTTACGGATTTAAGCGCCTGGAGATCTTTAAAAATTTGATCCGGCCGAGTAAATATCTTGAACTTTAATACTGTTTATGACGGTTGCAGAAATTTTGTAAAATGTAAGTGCAAGCTGAAAGCAACCATCCTTCCCTTTAATTGATTCAAACAAATTCAAGTCTCATTTAAACAGTTTACAATGTTAACTGTTATCCATACTATGATGAATTCATCAACCCACGAATGGCTGCCTTTGGGTACTACCCTGGCATTGATTACTAAAAAGTACTTTGGTGTGCTTTCCCAATCCTTAAAACATTTGGACCTGGATCGCAATTTTTCGGTTTTACTCCTATTAGACCACGAAAACAGGGCCGTGTCGCAACAATACATTGCCGATTATTTCCTCATCGATAAAGTTCAAATGGTGCGGATCGTAGACCACTTAAGCAAAGCAGGCATGATCAGCAAAAAACTCAACAGTCAGAATCGGAGAGCCCATTTGATTTCACTGACGCCAAAGGCAATTAAGTTGATCCCGGAAATAAAAAGAGCTATCGATCAAATTAATAAAAAAATGTTTTCAGAACTTAGTGATTCAAATAAACAGCTCCTTTTTGAATCGCTTGCTAAAATTTCAACAAAACTGGATGCCGAGGTAGGTGTACCGATGATGATGCAATTGAAACCCGTTCAGAAAGCTAAATCAAAAGCCTAAGTTAAATTTTTAATTGCTTGATTTAATAGAATATAAATTTTACGA
Organism: Saprospiraceae bacterium; assembly: GCA_016714025.1. Taxonomy (NCBI): domain Bacteria; kingdom Pseudomonadati; phylum Bacteroidota; class Saprospiria; order Saprospirales; family Saprospiraceae; species Saprospiraceae bacterium. The sequence goes on from JADJOB010000001.1 coordinate 48,698, forward strand.
AATAAGAAATACAACAACAAATCCAAAACAAAATTTCACTCATTGAATTTAAAGAGATCTTAAATAAACTATATGAAAAGCCTTGTTTCAATTGCCTTGCTTATTGTCGCCTTAGTGCTGATTAAAATTTACTATTTCCCAGCTCCGAAGGATGATAAGAATTCTCCTGCAACAAAACCAGGCGAACCCGCTGCCAAACCTATGCCACCAGCAGCAACGGTTAGTGTATTTGTGCTTCAACCGGAAACATTGGATAATAATTTATTTGCGAGCGGCTCGCTGCTTGCAAACGAAACGGTTGAACTAAAACCTGAAATATCCGGTAAAGTGATTGGACTTTATATCAATGAAGGCGCTCCGGTCAGCAAAGGAAAATTATTGGTAAAGCTCAATGATGCAGACTTGCAGGCTCAATTAAAAAAAATCAATGCCGAAATCGTTTTGGCAGAAGAAAAATTGCAGCGTTCAAAACAATTGGTTGACATCCAGGGATTGAGTCGGGAAGAATATGACCAGGCAACCAATCAAGTCCGTTCATTACAAGCAGATGCGGATGTATTGAAAGTGCAAATCAGTCGCACGAATATTACCGCACCCTTTGATGGGATATTGGGACTGCGAAACATCAGTGTAGGCAGCTACATCACCCCGCAACAAATTGTGACCAGCATCCAACAACTCAATCCTGTTAAAATAGAATTTTCGATTCCGGAACGTTATGCCAGTTTAATAAAAACTGGCAATGCCATAAATTTTAGTACAGAAGGTTCCGATAAAAAATATCGGGGAACGGTTTATGCTTTTGAACCAGGAATTGATGCATCCACCCGCGCCCTTCGCATTCGTGCAAAAGCTGAAAACCCAGGGAATAAATTACTTCCCGGTTCGTTTGCAAAAATAGAATTGGTACTCAACAAAAAGCAAGATGCCTTGATGGTTCCCAGTCAGGCGATCATCCCGATTTTAAAAGGACAGCAGGTTTTTGTTTGCCGTAATAATAAAGCAGCAGCAGTTCCGGTTGAAACCGGATTGCGTACCGAGACCAAAGTGGAAATCCTTTCAGGCTTGCATGCCGGAGATAGCATCATCATTACAGGAATCATGGGCTTGCGTCCAGGAACTGATTTAAGAATCACTAAATAACATACCGTGAGTTTATCGACTACCAGCATTAACAGACCCGTACTCACGATCGTGATGAATCTGCTGATTATTCTTTTTGGGGTAATTGGCTTTAAGTATTTAGGTGTGCGGGAATATCCAAGCATTGACCCGCCGGTTATAACAGTGCGCACCAATTATTCCGGTGCCAATGCTGACATCATTGAAAGTCAAATCACGGAACCTCTTGAAAAAGGATTAAATGGCATCGCCGGAATTAAATCCATTTCTTCCAGCAGCAACCAGGGATCCAGTGTGATTACCGTTGAATTTGACATCAACATCAATATGGAAGCGGCTGCCAATGATGTACGCGACAAAGTATCGCAATCGGTCAGACAACTTCCCTTAGACATTGATGCATTGCCCACGGTCACCAAATCAGATGCCAATGCAGATGCAATCATTTCCATGACGTTTCAGAGTAAAAATCTGAGCCATCTGGAAGTCAGCGATTACGCAGAAAATGTAGTCGCCGAACGATTGCAAACCATTCCCGGAGTGAGTAACATTCAAATTTGGGGTCAGAAAAAATATGCCATGCGCATTTGGTTTGATCCTGCAAAACTTTCGGCAGCTGGTTTAACACCACTGGATGTAAAACAAGCACTGGATCGGGAAAATGTTGAATTGCCAAGTGGAAAAATTGCTGGCGACAATACCGAACTTACCATTAATACAAAAGGAAAATTAAGCAGTGAAGATGATTTTAATAATCTCATCATAAAAAATACAAATGGTACGATAGTCAGACTTCGTGATGTTGGTACAGCTAGCTTAGGTTCTGAAGCTGAAGAAACGGTATTAAAAGAATCGGGCGTCCCAATGATTGGTCTGGCATTGGTGCCGCAACCCGGTGCTAATTATATTGATATTGCAAATGAATTTTACAAACGATTTGAACAACTTAAGAAAGAGTTGCCCAAAGACTTTTCGATTAATATAGCGCTTGACAACACCAAGTTTGTTAAAAAGGCGGTAAATGAAGTGGCCGAAACCTTATTGATTGCGATTCTCCTGGTGATCTTAATCATTTTCCTCTTTTTTCGGGATTGGATTGTAGCCTTCCGACCCTTGATAGATATTCCTGTATCTTTAATCGGTGCATTTTTTATTATGTACATGATGGATTACTCTATCAATGTATTGACCTTATTGGCTATTGTATTAGCAACCGGATTGGTCGTTGACGATGGTATAGTCGTTACAGAAAATATTTTCAAAAAAATTGAAGACGGCATGTCGCCCATAGAAGCTGCCAAAAAGGGGTCTAATGAAATTTTATTTGCTGTGCTTTCTACATCGGTCACACTGGCTTCTGTTTTTTTACCGGTCATTTTTATGCAAGGATTTGTTGGCAGACTGTTTCAGGAATTCGGCGTTGTGTTGGCCGGGTCCGTATTAATATCGGCATTTGTATCCTTGACACTAACGCCCATGTTAAATGCTAAATTGGTGCGCAAGTCAAATACCAAAAGTAAATTTTATCAATTTACCGAACCGTATTTTGAAAAACTCAATTCCGGATATCAGGATGCATTGAATCGGTTTTTGTCATTTCGTTGGATGGCCTTTGGATTGATTGCAGTCTGCGGGTTTATGATTTGGTTTTTTGGTTCCGGATTAAAATCAGAACTTGCACCGCTCGAAGACAGAAGTTGGATGCGCATTCTAATGACTGCACCTGAAGGTGCAACTTTTGAATACACAGATGGAGTTGTTGATAAAATGACTCAATTTATTCAGGATTCAATTAAAGAAAAAAGAGTTTGCTTAACAGTTACTGCTCCAAATTTTGCTGGCACTGGTTCGCCAAATTCTGCATTTGTTCGATTGGCATTAAAAGATCCTGACGAACGCAAGCGTAGTCAAAAAGAAATTGCACAATACCTTATTCAAAAATCATCCTTAATTCCTGAAGCAAAAATATCGGTAGTCGAACAACAAACCATTTCAACCGGTGGATTTGGTGGATTGCCGATTCAATTTGTTTTACAGGCTCCCGACTTCGAACGCTTGAAAGAAAAACTTCCTGTATTTATGGAAGAAGCTTCAAAAAATAAAATCTTTAGAGTTGTAGATGCCAATTTAAAATTCAACAAACCTGAATTGAACGTGTCGGTTGATCGTGACAAAGCGCGCGACCTGGGAGTATCTGTTCAAGACATTGCACAAACCTTGCAATTGGCTTTTAGTCCGCAACGCCTGGCATATTTTAATATGCTTGGCAAACAATATCAAGTCATCGGCCAATTTGAACGAGCATCCCGGGATAAACCGATAGATCTTAAATCAATTTATGTTCGCAACAATGTCGGACAACTTATTCAATTAGATAATATTGTTTCGACCAAAGAAAGCAGCAGTCCGCCTCAGCTGTATCATTTTAACCGATACATGTCTGCAACCGTGAGTGCCCAATTAGCGCCCGGAAAAACGATTGGAGAAGGCATCGCCGCGATGGAAGAAGTTGCAGCCAAAACATTGGACGATTCGTTTACAACGGCTTTAAGCGGAGCTTCCCGTGATTTTGCTGAGAGTTCGTCGAGTCTGGCATTTGCTTTTGGATTGGCCTTGCTCTTGGTATATCTTATTTTATCCGCACAATTTGAAAGCTTTCGCGACCCGCTCATTATAATGATAACCGTTCCATTGGCAATTGCCGGAGCGGTGTTTTCGCTTTGGTATTTTAATCAAACGCTGAATATATTTAGTCAGATTGGAATTATCATGTTAATCGGATTGGTTACCAAAAACGGAATTTTGATTGTTGAATTTGCAAACAAACTTCAAGAGAAAGGAATGGAAAAATCAGAAGCAATACTTCAAGCTTCTGTAGGTCGTTTACGCCCTATTTTAATGACAAGCCTGGCAACTTCTCTGGGTGCACTTCCCATTGCTATTTCATTTGGAGCAGCATCTCAAAGCCGGATGGGAATGGGAATTGTAGTCATCGGGGGTTTGATGTTTTCATTGCTCTTGACCCTATTTGTCATTCCTTCAATGTATAGTTACATCTCAAAGAAAAAGCATTCAACAAAAACAGAACAGGCAGAATTGGTGGTTCAGTAAATTAGGATAGATCTCAATTTGAAACAGCTATTAAACAAATTATGAAAAACGGCTTACAAACAATTTTATTGCTGGTACTTATCAGTTGCAGTTTCGCAGTGGGTGCACAGGTTCAACTCAGTTTGCAATCAGCCATCGATACGGCATTGTTTAATAACCTCGGATTAATTATCAGTAAAAACGAAGCCCGCATCGCATCCAATAATTTAAGCAGAGCTCAGGCAGGTATGATTCCAAGTTTGGATTTGAATGCGGGTACCAATTACTCCAACAACAACCTCACGCAAGAATTCAATACAGGCTCCGAAATTAATAAAACGGGTGTGGCTAATAAATCAATCAATGGCCAATTGGTCTTGAATTGGGTCTTGTTTGACGGAACCAAAATGTTTGCTACCTATAAAAAACTTCAGACCCTGAAAGAAATGGGCGAACTCAATGTGTTGTTCAATACGGAATCGCTTATTTCCAATGTGATCAATGCCTATGCTGAAATTGTAAAACAAAACATCTTATTAAAAAGCACTTTAAACAATTTATCGCTCTACGAAGAACGTCTTAAATTAGCAGACACTAAATTGAAGATCGGAAAATCAGCCCGCTCTGAATTTTTACAGGCTTCGTTAGATCTGAATATTCAAAAAAATAATCTTGTAAAACAAAGCTCCCAATTAAAAATCGCCAAGTTAAATTTGAATACCTTAATGATGCGATCGCTGAACAGTGATTTTGATGTAAGCGACAGTCTTCAGATTGATGAAACTATCAATTTAGAACAAGCACTTGCAAAACTGGAATCCGGAAATATCCAGTTAAAACTATTGCAGTTATTGGAACAACAACGGCAGCATGAAATTAAAGAGCAACAATCGTATGCGTACCCAAGAATCAATCTCAATGCAGGTTATAATTTTGTGAGCAGTTCGTCGACTCAGGGATTATTTTTAGTAAACCAAAGTCGCGGTCCCTTGGTAGGGCTGACCCTGAACTGGAATTTATACAATGGAATCCAACGCAAGCAAGTGGAAAACAGCAAACTTTTAAAAGAGAATGTGCGACTGGCTTATGTTGAAACGAAAGTAAATTTACAATCTACTGTAATCAATGCCTGGCAGCGATACCAGGATGCCATTGCATTGGCAAAAGCTGAACAGGAAAATTTCAAACTGGCTGCTGAAAATCTAAACATCATGGCCCAGCGATTTAAACTGGCTGATGCAACCATTCTGGAATTAAAAGATGCGCAACAACTCAATGAAGCTGCCACCACCCGATTGGCCAATAGCCTGTTTGATGCAAAAAGCGCAGAAACCGAATTGCGGATGCTCATTGGAAATTTAGTACAATAACATTCAACTGACCATACGATACTCTCCTGATATTTATTCAGGAGTTAAATAGGTTTGCAGAACATTCTGCTTTAAATTTGTTTGTGGCAAGCTTGTAGCATGCACATTAAATCAGTTAATGGCTTAAATCAAGCACATGCCAAAGATTGAATTGAAAATTGAATGATTTATCAATAAATGATTTAACCAAATAATCTTATGACTCAATCGGGAAAATCACTTTTTTACTTTGGTATTTATACCGCAATCGCGGGTATCCTTTTTCTATTAGTTCCTGAAACATTAATAAATATGTTTCAATTGCCTGCGCTACCAAATGGCTGGGCACGGTTTATAGGTTTGTTGGTGTTGGTGATCGGATTATACGATTTATTATGTGGCAGGTATGATATCAAAATCTATATCAAAGCCTCAGTTTATTTGCGATTTGGCTTTTTCGTTGGATGCCTGCTTTTAATCAGTACGGGTCAAATGCCTTTGAATTTACTAATGCTGGGTATTGTTGATGCATTGGGTGCTACCTGGACGGCATTTGCATTAAAAGCAGAATCATATCCATAAAACGGCATTTTAGTTTTCTATAAAGCACATCTGATTTTAAAAATTTAAATATTGGAAAATTTACCGCTCTCTATAAGTCTGGTCTTCGGATTGATCACTTTCAGTCTGGTCGGATTATTCTATAAAGCAAGTCATTATTCAAAACCAACTTTGTTGCTCTTGATTAGCTGGCTTGTGATTCAATCCATTCTCGGGCTCTCCGGATGTTTTCTTAAAACAGATGCCATGCCACCCAGATTGTTACTTGCTGTTCTACCCACACTTTTGCTAATCTTTGGACTTTTTGCAACTATCAACGGAAGACAATTTATCGATCGCCTGGATCTCAAAACATTGACTCTGATGCATACCCTCCGCATTCCAATTGAAATGGTTTTGTATGGATTGTTTGTTTATAAAAAAGTACCGGAGCTCATGACCTTTGCTGGAAGAAATTACGACATCCTTTCAGGAATATCGGCTTGCTTTGTTCTTTACTATGGATTTATCCAAAAGAAATTAAGCATTATTACTATTTTAATCTGGAATTTCATCTGCCTTGGACTACTTTTGAATATAGTAATACATGCAGTTTTAGCAGCACCCTTTCCATTTCAACAATTGGCATTTGAGCAAGCCAATATTGCCGTTTTGTATTTTCCTTTTAATTGGTTGCCAACTTGCGTGGTACCATTGGTGTTGTTTTCACATTTAGCGGGCATTAGAATCCTTTTAAAAACAAAAAATATATGGTATTAAATTTTAAAATTTTGCTTCAAAATAATTTAAATTAAATCCCAAAAGCACTTTTTTATTCAATAAAAAATAAATCCGATATTTGATCAATATAATTTCTTCAGATAATAATTTGATTTAATTTACGCTTGAAATTTTGCCCATGGGATGGTCACTAATAATAAAAATAATCATTGCCCTTGCAATTGGTAGTTTTCTCTACAGTTGTTTTGGAAAAAGAAAAAAGACAGATGGATTGGAAGCCTGGCTTGATACTCATTTTAAAGGTCAATTGTATATTGTAAATACGCATACGGCGGATCCGATTCACCATTTGAGTTTTAAAGTTAAAAACTCTGTGGTTGCGCGTAAAGATGACAGTTTGTTGCAGATTTACATTCGCTGGGATAAACGACAAGATGACTTGGGAATATCGCTTGAAGAAGTAAAAACTGATCTGGTCAAAGCTGAAACCGAACTGGCAGATGCCCGCTCCTTGCTCAAACTCTTAAAAGAAACGGGTTTGAATTCTTTCAGCTGCAGCATACGAAACGGGTATCTGAGAATCTTAATTTTTGAAGAACCTAAGCCTGAAAACCGTTTACAATGTCTTGAGAAAATAGCTCCCGCACTCCAAAATTGGCCGCAGGCAAAGGATTATGGACTGGCCATAGATTTCATGGAACCAAAGACATTAAACACTGAATTCGGAGACATTGTACCCTTAGAACATTGGGAACGTGCAGACCGCTGGCAATTGAGAAATTCTATTGTTTATCTGCGATCAGAAACTGCTTACCCGATAGCCATCAAAGCAATGAATGAAAATTGGTTATTTAATACAGAATCAGATCGCCTGTTGGATTGGATTGAACAAGCGCGCGTCCTTTCAGATACCTGGGCAAAAGATCATCTAAAAAAACCATACAAACTACTTTCACAAGCTCAATACAGCGCTTTGGACAAACAACTGGGTGTAGAAATTCAAATCCCATTTAGTTATTCTACAAACTCAGAAGATTCGTCCAGCATCGATGGCTACATCACCGGAAATTATTTATTCGATGTTGGAAAATTAGGCCCCTTGAAAGTCGTCAAAGAATGAGTCTTATAGATCAGAAAAATCAATTGGAAATTTTGAAATTATAATTCAATTTAAATCTACAGACTAAAAGCCTATAGACTTTATAGACATATTCTTAATTTCCAGATTATACCAATTAAATCAATTGGTTTGCAGCATTTTAGAATTTTAGAATTGCAGCATTTTCTAAACAGACTCCTCTCCTCTCTTCAAGGTGATTTCTGTAATCTCCGGCCAAATCCCCACACGACCTCTGAATCCCAATACCCCAAAGCCCCTGTTGATGTATAAGTTGCGTCCTGCTTCCTGGTATAGTCCGGCCCATTTAGGATAACGGTATTGGATAGGACTCCATTTAAATCCCGGTATTTCAATTCCCATCTGCATTCCGTGTGTATGTCCGCTGAGTGTTAAATGAATGTGTTGCGGGTGCATCTTGACTTCATTTTCCCAATGGGTTGGATCGTGAGAAAGCAAGACTTTAAATTCTGATTCAGGTACTTGATTCAATGCTTTTTCCAGATTGCCTCGTTTTCCAAATCCAACTCCCCAGTTTTCAACTCCAAGCAGATGAATTGACTGTCCATTTTTTTCAATTTTAACAGATTCATCCAAAAGTAACTTAAAATCCATTTCAGCATGGTGTGCTTTGATGGCCTCAAAATTTTGCTGTTTAGCTTCTTGCGTTTCCCATTGCGTGTATTCACCGTAATCGTGATTTCCCAGGATAGAAAATTGACCATGTGGAGCTTTTAGGCTTTTAAAGTCATTTACCCAGGGATCGAATTCAGTTGCAAAAGTGTTTACCAGGTCTCCGGTAAAAACAATCAGGTCACTGTTCAAAGATTTAATCAAATCAAGTCCTTTGATTACCCCTTCCCGATCCTCAAAACTACCGCTGTGAATGTCCGAAATCTGGCAGATTCGGAATCCATCAAATGCCTCGGGCAAATCCTTATAATAAACTGTTTGCTTATGAATTTTGTATTGATATCGCCCCCGCAATAAGCCATAGGTAAGCGACATAAACGGGATGGAAGCTAAAAACAAGGCACCCTGGCTTACAAATTTACGCCGGGAGGCCATGGTTGGACTTTGTTCTGTTAGTTCGTTGCTAAAATAGCTGCTCAGCTTAAAATAAATCGCTTCAAAAAACCGGTAGATGTCTTCTCCAAACAAGACTAAAATAAAGACCAGCTTGGTCATTAGAAGTATAAACCAAATATTACCCAGAGTCACCCAAATGACCGGCATTTGATGGTTACGACGCATTTCAATCATTCCAAATACAAACAAAGCCGGAAGCACGATCGAAACCAGCCAATAACTCAGGTAAATATAATTTGCATGTTGCAGGCTACTCGATAACAGGGTCTTTAAACCCTGGAAGGCATAGAAGTCGATAGCCAATATTAATAAGATTGGGATTAAAAAGCCCATAGTTTAAGTGCGTTAATTACGAGAAATAAAACACGAAAAACAACAGAAAGTTCCAATTTCAAAATGATTCTGGAATACAGATGGGGACTATTCAAAGACTTTTATAGACTCCAGTTAAAAATGAATCCTATTGATCCTTTTGATTTAAATAGTTAACCCGATCATCAAAACCTGTTTTTTCTATTTGCACCAGATTGCCTTCTAAAAGGGCTTGAATTTCTGGTGGATGGACAGTTGTCTTCTTTAATAGCAAATCAATGTGTAAAAATCTGGACCACAATAAAGCTTTCAGTTTTGTTTGTTCATCATTCCACATTTGATATTCCACCAAAATATCTTTTTCTGAACATCGAATGATCAAGGAACGAATCCACACCCATTCATTTCGTTTTGCTTCCTGCAAATAAGCTATTTCATGCTTAACCAATACCCAGGATTTTTTATTTTGCTCAGCATAATCCATTAAGTTTAATTGGTAATGCTCAAGAATTTGATCTTCGCGCGCTTCCAACATATACTCAATAAATCGCGTATTGTATAAATGCCCCAGTGGATCGCAATCTTTAAATCGAATGCGATGTCTGGATTGTGGAATTTTTGTCATGAGCTTTGCTTAAATAAGGCAAACAAATTCCGGGTGGAATAGTTTAGAGGTGTTTAAATAGGAAGCCGGGTGGAAAATGCTGCAATGTTACAATTTTGCAATGCTGCAATTCGACAATGCTGCAATTTTGCAATGTTACAATGTTGCAATGCTTTAATGCTTTAATGCTTTAATGCTGTAATATTAAAATTAAAATAAATCTGCTCTGTTTATATTTATCTGGTAGTGCATTTAAAGATTTTAGCATTTCAACATTTTAGAATTGCAGCATTTTAGTATTGTAGCATTTTTTTGGGATTGTAGCATTTCGATTGAGGGCTTGGCGATGGCGGGCATCACGAAGCACTAAACTGTGGGTAAGCACAAATGTAAAATGGAATCACAACAATACAATTAACCGCTGTCCGCATGCTATCGCTAAGCCCTTGTTAGCGGCTAGCATACTCTTTAACTGCCTGCAAGTCCTGATGCTAAATATTCGCTTACACATTTTCAAGCATAAAATATCTCTGTTCATTTTAAAGTAGAAGTACTAAGAAGTGCATTCACTTTTATTATCAACTCCTCAATTACTTTAGTGTGTTGCTCATTTATACGGAAGGATTTTTCAGAAATTTCATTCATATGTCTTACTTGCAATGCCTGGGATTCAAGCATTGTTTTGGATTGGTCTTGCATCATAATATTAATTTTTTGGTGCAGCGAACGAATTTCCAATTCAGCTTTAAGGTTAATCATGTAATCATTATCGGTTTTCAGCCTGTCTTTTTCGACCTGTCTGTTTTGGCTCATCATAATGAAGGGTGCCTGTAAAGCAGCAACGCCACCAAGCAAAAGATTCAGCAAAATAAATGGATAAGCATCAAATTTGTAAGGGGAAAAAATATTGAACAGAACCCAGCAAAAAAGTATAATACCAAAAAATATGATGAAATGCCAACTGCCACCGAACCTTGCAATTTTATCAGAGAGATTTTCAGCAAAGGATAGTTTCTCTTTTTCGGGGTGTAATAACTTATCAACTAAAGACTCTTCCTCTTTTAATGTTTGCTGAACAATATCATTAAGTTTTGATAAATGTTCGTTATTTCTAGCTAATAGCTTTTCAAAATCTAATTCACTCATTTGATGTGTTGTTTAAAACTGATTTAACCATTGAAGAAATTCACCAAACTGTTTAGGCGAGATAGAATGAGCAACTGCATCTTCTGAAAAAGCTACCGATATGCCAAGGCTTTGGAGCATTTGCTGATTTTCCCTGGCATACGTTATCGGCAACATACTATCTTTACTCCCATGAGCAAGAAAACACTTTAATGATTTTAAGGAAACAGAAGAGCTTATGTAAGGTTTTAATTCATAAACAAAACGACCACTTAAAACACCGAAGCCGGCTATTTTTTCAGGCATTGTTAAGCTAATAGCTGAGGCCATATTCGCTCCCTGACTAAACCCTGCAACAATAATTTTTTTGCTATCTGCATTATACTTTTGGGTTATTTCAGAAATTAACTGCATTAGTTTGTTTCTGCTTTTTTCTTCTTCATCAATATTAATGACTATTTTTTCATTTACCATTTTCACATCATACCAACGGTAACTGTTTTCGCTTAACTTATAGGGAGCACGGACAGAGACTACTATCCAGTTTTCCGGAATTTGTGAACTAAATGAAAACAAGTCATTCTCATTACTGCCATGTCCATGCAACAAAATCAAAAGTGGCGATTTTGCAACGCTATTGTTACTCTCTCTAATGATATAATGTAATGATGTATGTGATACCATAATATTTTGATTGTTTTGTGCCGTGCAGCTACTTATCAATGCTAATTGTACAATACATAAGTTAATAAATTTTTGAACCCTGGTGTTACTCATTTATCTACACTTTATGCGTAAGTAATATTTTAATTCCTGTAGGATCGGTCGCCCAATAATTGCCTTCTTTTTCCTGTGCATTATCAATTGCCTTAACTGCCTTTAAAAGTTGTTCTTTGGATTTGAAAACGATGTGATAGTGTTTTAACCCGGCATTTGTGGGTGGAGCCAATGGTTTATTAATGCCATGCCACGAATTCATCGCCACACGATGCTGATAAACTCCTCCTGCTCCTAAATCAGCGTATTTGTATTGTGGAAAAAAGTTGAATTGAGTGAACCCCATTTTTTTGTAGAACTCATTATTAAGTGTGACATCTTGAGCATAAAAATGTATATGCCCAATCTTAGCGTCATCATTAATAATTTTACTCAAATCTTTATCTACAAGGCTTTTTAGAATTTCTTCTGTATCTAATGGTGCAGACGCACCTCTGATAGTGCCATCCGTGTCTTCCATAAAAAGACCACCTTCTGTAATTACTCTTTTGAAACGTTCAGGTGTTTCAAATGCTAATTCAACCATCACGTTATCGTAATCTGTCAGATACAATGATTGAGTCATTGTGTGGTCTATGGGAGAAAAGAAATATTTGTTTTGTTGTAAGCGATAAATTGCCTTGGCCAGGTCTTCTTTGGTGGCTAAGTGAATAGCGAAATGATATAAACCACTGTAACCTTCCTTGAATACAGATTTAGCTGTTTGATGAACCACTACCAATGTCTTGTTTTCTGTGCCAAATTCAGCTACTGAGTCAGATTGGCTTCTCAACTTCATACCGATTACTTTTGTCCAAAATGAAATGGCTTTTTCAATTGAAGTATTATTCAGATGAACAGCCTCAAAAGAGGCTATTTCATCTGAATTTACATGTTTTAATTCGTTAGCCTTTTGCAACGACATTGCATTAGCTAATGTTGATATTCCATCCATTGTTAATAGTAATGTTGAAGTGCCGAGAATAGTTTTAATAAAGTCTTTTCTTTCCATTTTAATTAAGCTTTTGGTAAAATAGGAGCTTTTTTACTTCTGCCCCATGCAATAAATAAAGCTATGAGCATGAACAAGCCATTCATTCCAATCATTGGTGTTTCACCCCTTGAAATGTGAAAGGGAATGGATAACAAAAGGATTGTTGCAAGTCCAACTGCTGCCAATACGGTGAGTTGGGGTTTGATGCGAAGTAATGAAGGCAGTAACAAACCTATGCCTCCAAGAAGTTCGGCAACAGCTATGAACCTGACAAGTGCGGAAGGAACGCTGCCTGTCCAGGGCATCATAGCTGAAAGTTTTTCGATGGGCATAGATGCTTTCATGAAACCTGACATGAGGAACATCGCTGCTAAAAGAATTTGTGCCACCCATAAAGAGATGTGCATTGTTTTTGAAGAATTTTTCTTTTCCATTTTTTTAAGTTTTTAATTGTTTAATAATTTGTTTGAATTAATGATACAAAGATGCAGCGACCTCAACGCCTGAAACGATGAGGTAGGGCAAAAAAAAACATTGATGTATGTCAACGTTTTTCAAAAAAATGGATCTGCTTTTCCCTATCTCGTCAATCTGCATATTCAGTGCAAAAATGATATCTTGCTTGCAGTGCTGTCTGTAGGAACTTCCTCCTGTGGCATACCATGGTGTTCAGCGGGCTTGCTGTCTTCACCCTAAAGATATCTACACCTACAATCGGCTTAGGAAAGAAGCTGGAATATCCTCCATGGATCTTAACAAAATCACCGTCTGCAAAGATTGTTCCCATCTCATATGGATATTAATTCTGAAAACGGTTCACTGGTTGGTCCGAATTCTTTTACGAAGTTGATATCGAGCTTTTACGTGGTCATGTATAACTTATACAACGAAAAAAGGCGTTCCGTCTAACACACGGAACGCCTTTACTGAGTTAATCAATCTTAAAAAACTAATCCTAATTTAATTGTAAATAGTGCGCTATTTTATTCTATCACCTCGCAGTATTCTAGCAACATACTATTATAAACTTAATGCTGAATTAAAACCAATGAGCACCAGGGTCTCCTGGATAAAAAGCATTTGGCAGTGAGAAATAAAGTGCTCCATCTCCATAGGTTGGATATAAAATTTTTAGCTCATCTACTACTTGTTGTACACTAGTAGCGGTTCCACCAGCAGTTAAATTTTTTGTTCCTTTAATCAAACCTTGTGCATTACCTATATAAGCAATGGTTGCGTCAAAATTGCCTGTTACATTTGTTTGGTAACCTAGGTGTCCAACAAAAATATACTTGTAGTTACTGAATTTTGATTTCATATCAGTTAGGGCGTTTATCCAAATACTCAATTCGTCCACACTGTCAAGTGGTGTATAATCACGAATATAGGAATGTCTCTTAATTGCGGTTAAATCACCAGTGAATACCGCCCTTTCAGTTGGAATATATACATATCCATTTTCGACCGCTTCAGTACCTGAAACATTGTCAAAGTAGTATTCAAAACCGCCAATTTCTTTTGAGCCAGACACTCCTATGGCCGTATCACCGTACACTTGATTAAAGGTTGCATCGGTATTCAAGACAGCGGCATCTTTTGTTTGCGCATAAACTGTTACATCCTTGAATTTGTCTAAGTTAATATAGTGGTCAATGTGAGGATGTGTAATAATGATGTTCATGGGTTTTTTAATTGCATTTGCATAGGCACGGAGTTCCGCTCCTGAATTACTTAAGTCAACTGGAATAACAGCCCCGCCAGAGTTATTGATACCCACATCTACCAGAGTAATCTCCTTTTCTGATTCCACAATTGTTGAAGTCCATCTTGTTCCAAAATTCAAAACATGATATCGAACTTTGTCTTCAGTCACAACCTCCACGCTAGCACTTGGTGCAAGAGAAGCAGCCGGGGCATTGGAAAAGTTAACTTTAGTGGGATTGGTGTCAGATTTTTCACATGATGTAAAAAATACAGTTGCGCATACAATGGCTGCGATTGCCAATTTTTGAATTTTCATTTTTTTTAGTTTTTAATTGTTTAATAATTTGTTTGAATTAATGATGCAAAAATGCAGCGACCTCAACGCCTGAAACGATGAGGCAAGACAAAAAAAAACGTTGATGTAGGTCAACGTTTTTCAAATAAAATGGTAGCTATTTTTTTATTGAACCGGCTCTTATGCGGCTTAGTGTTTCCTTGGTCATGCCAAGATAAGAGGCGATTATGTGTTGAGGAAACCGCTGCATAAATTCGGGAAATCTCTTTTCAAAATCTTCATAACGCTCTTCTGCCGTAAGCGTTTGCGCTGCCTGAACTCTTTTCAGCAGATTAAAGGATTGCTTTTCGGTAACCACTTTTATCATTTCGTTGATGAAAGGTTGTCGGCTTAATTTGTTAATAAAATCTTCTCTGTTCACCATCAGCATTTCCACATCTTCGAAGGCATCAATAAAGTAAGGCGATGGTGTGCCTACCATAAAACTTTCACGGTCGCCAACCCAGAAGTTTTCAATATACAACCCGAGAATATTTTCCTTCCCGGTTTTGTCAACCGTATATTGCTTAAATGCCCCTTTTACAATAAACCCCGCAAATTTGCATACCTCCCCTTCCTGTAGCAGATACTGGTGTTTCCGGAATTTTTTCGGTTTAAAAACGCTTGCAAGCAAATTGCTATCTTCCTCAGACAGCTTTGTTGTGAGTTTGCTATTGATGTATGTTATTAATGTATCGTGCATAATGTAAGGCAAGATTATTCATATTCTTAAAGTTCACTACCAGCGATGGTCCCAATGCTTGCCGCTAAGTTACAAGCATTTGAAATTACCACAAAGCTGGAACAAAATTTTCAGCATTTGTTATCACGGCGCCTTTTCCAGTAGCGCGAATTACAAATAAACCATTTCGTTCGGCAAACTTTGGACTTTCTTCGCTGGCATGTAAATAGGCAACAGCGCCATAAATATTATAAGCAGCATATTCATCCAACCATTCTTTAGCATGGCGTAATTCATCTATGAATTCTTTAATTGCTTTAATATTTAAATTTGATTTGACTTCAACGATAACAATTTCATTACCATTCTTGGCAATAATATCAAATTCAAATTGTTGTCCGTTGTGTATACCTGTCCGACGTTGCGAAGTATCGTGAACATCAATTCCTTTGCTGCGAAGTAGACTAATCAAATTTCCACTTACAAGACTCTCGACAAACTTTCCCCACTGACTTTCAAATTGATGGATCATTTTATTCAGCTTCCGATCCGTCTCTTTTAATTGAAGTTCAGTCTCTTTAAATTGGAGATCGGTTTCCTTAAATTTCCGATCGGTTTCTTGTTGGCTGATTGCTAATTCCTTTAACAATTGCTTAATTTCATCAAAGCTTACCTGGATTTCCATATTAACTATTTTTAGGTGTTTTCAAAAATGCACAGTAAAAATAAGTATATTTTGAAATCTGAATACATTTGGCATCCGGTTTTTGAATTCAATCAGCACAATTGAAATTTCAAATAAAAACGGATATTTCATAAATGGACAGTCACACTTACGCACATTTTAGTCATTCCTTAATACTTCCAGATGAAATCAGCAATAAAAAGGGCTAGCATGCCTGTGTTATTAACAAATCGTTTTGGCATCGCTGTCCGGAAGCATTGCTTCTGTAAAACATTCCCTTAACTTTGCATAAAATAAAGGCATGGAGTTTTTACATCAGGGAATTGAAGATAAGTGGAAAAAGTATTGGAATGAAAATCAGGTTTATAAAGTAGCCGATGATTTCAGTAAACCCAAATTTTATGTTTTGGATATGTTTCCCTACCCGTCCGGTGCCGGCTTACATGTTGGACATCCTTTGGGCTACATTGCTTCAGATATCGTAGCGCGGCACAAACGAATGTCCGGATTTAATGTTTTGCACCCAATGGGCTTTGATGCCTTTGGCTTACCTGCAGAACAATATGCTATCCAAACAGGCATCCATCCTTCCGTCTCAACTGCGCAAAACATTCAACGTTATCGTGAACAACTCGATAATATTGGATTTAATTACGATTGGTCCCGTGAGGTGATTACCTGTGATCCGAACTATTATAAATGGACTCAATGGATCTTTTTAAAACTTTACAACTCCTATTACAATACTGCCGAGCAGAAAGCAAAACCGATAGAAGAGTTGGTACAGCAATTCGAACGATTTGGCAACCAGTCCATTCCAGCGCATCATTCTGAAGAAACCATTTTTGATGCAACAGCATGGAACACAAAAAGTCGCATCGAACAAGAAGGAATCTTAATGAATTATCGCTTGGCTTTTCGCAAAACTGCTTATGTCAATTGGTGTGAAGCATTAGGCACTGTATTGGCAAATGATGAAATCAAAGACGGTGTATCTGAACGTGGCGGTCATCCGGTTGAGAAAAAACCTATGATGCAATGGGCCTTGCGAATTACAGCTTATGCCGAACGTTTGTTGAAAGACATGGAAACCCTGGAATGGTCTGATTCATTAAAAATTATGCAAAGCAATTGGATCGGTAAATCAATCGGTGCGCAAATCTTTTTTGCTGTTGATGATCATCCGGAATCCATTGAAATTTTTACAACAAGACCAGATACTATTTTCGGTGCGAGTTTTATGGTACTTGCTCCTGAACATCCACTGGTTTTGAGTATAACGACTCCATCTCAAAAACCAGCGGTTGAACAATATATAAATCACAGCAATCGGAAAACCGAACGCGAACGTCAAACGGATAATAAATCAGTCTCCGGTGTATTCACCGGTGCGTATGCCATTCATCCATTTAATCAAACCAAGATCCCAATTTGGATTGCAGATTATGTCTTGATTGAATACGGTACCGGAGCCATCATGGCTGTGCCTAGCAATGATAAAAGAGATCAACTCTTTGCAAAGCATTTTGACTTACCCATTGTTCAGGTGGTTGATCAATCAAATTTTCCAACAGCCGATCTGGAAGATAAAGTAGGTACGATGATCAATTCCGATTTTTTAAATGGCAAACAAGTTGATCAGGCAATCACTGAAATTTTAGAATCATTGGAATCCAAAGGAATTGGTAAAACACGAATTCAATATAAACTGCGTGATGCTAATTTTAGCAGACAACGGTACTGGGGAGAACCGTTTCCAATCTATTACGATGAAACAGGTCAGACGTACCAATTAAGCGAATCAGAATTGCCTTTGGAATTGCCCCATCTCGAACAAATAGAACCAGGAAAATCAGCCAAATCACCTCTGGCTTCCGCAACTGATTGGGTGAACTGGAATGGTTTTATCCGCGAAACCGATACCATGCCCGGATATGCCGGTTCGTCTTGGTATTTCCTTCGTTACATGGATCCTGTTAACATAGAAGCATTTGCATCAAAGGATAAATTGAATTACTGGAAAGACGTTGACTTATACATCGGAGGGACTGAACACGCTGTAGGTCATTTAATGTATTCCCGGTTCTGGCATAAATTTTTATTTGATTACGGCTTTGTAAATACAAATGAACCCTTTAAAAAATTAGTAAATCAAGGGATGATTCAAGGGATCATTGAATCATTGCTTCTGGTTAAAGACAGTCATCCACCAGTATTTATAGATTTAAATTTAAAAACAGACTATCCAGATGATCAATTAGCACGCATTCCTGTGCACATTGATTATGTAAGTGATTACAACACGGACCATTCACATCTTTCTAAAGAAGGTATTCTGCAATTTGTAAAATGGAGGCCCGAATTTGCAGGCAGCATGTTTAAAAATACAGAATCTACCTGTTTGTTAAATGAACTTACAGATGACTTCAAAATTCATACGCTTTCTGAAACCGGCAAAATGTCAAAGCGATACCACAATGTGGTAAACCCGGATGATGTAATTGCTACCTATGGCGCAGACTGTTTCAGGATGTATGAAATGTTTTTAGGACCTATAGACCAGGCAAAACCCTGGGATACCAAAGGCATTGATGGTGTAAGTAAGTTTTTGAGGAAGTTTTATAATTTGTTTTATGATGCAAACGATCAGTTTGTTCTAACGGATGAACCTGCGACTCCAGACGAACTTAAAATCTTACACACTTGTATTAAAAAAGTCAATCAGGATATCGAACAATTATCATTCAATACTTCGGTCAGTGCATTTATGATTTGCGTCAATGAATTAAAAAGACTTGGATGTACTAAAAGAGACGTACTCTTATCATTGGCACAATTACTGGCTCCGTTTGCCCCTTTCATCACAGAAGAAATCTGGCATACAGCAGGTTATTCCGGAAGTATCCATCACTGCAACTATCCACAGGCTGATGAAACGCATTTAATTAAGAACGAAGTCAATTATCCTGTGAGTATCAATGGTAAAAAACGGTTTGAATGGATCGTTGCTAAAACAATGAGCCAGGATGAGTTACTGAAACAAGTTGTAGAATTGGATGAAATTAAAAAATGGTTGGAGGGCCAAGAAATAAAAAAAATTATTATTGTTCCTAATCGCATGATTAATATTGTTATCTAAGAAATATGTTTGAAAATAAATCCAAAGCGGTTGTTCATTCCCGTATCTTTTACAAAAGGCTGTTGAAATTCTGGATACTTGGAACACTGATGATTTCCATTTCACTTTTATTAGGTACCCTTGGCTATATGTATTTTGGAAATTTAAATTGGATCGATGGCTTATACAATGCCAGCATGATTTTAACCGGCATGGGTCCGGACGTAGAAAAACCATGTGATGAACTTAAATTATTTGCCTCATTTTATGCCATGTACAGTGGCATCATTTTTCTTTCAAGTGTAACGATTGTTTTTGCCCCAATCATTCACCGCTTCTTTCACATAATTCATGTGGAAGGAAAGGATTAGTGGTGTCTAACTTAGATTGCTCAGCGTAGCCGGAAACCGACTGAACTTAGGAGCAACGACCAATTCTTTAGATCCCGGAGTGTATGCATAAAACCCTTCTCCGGATTTAACGCCCAATTTGTTTGCGGTAACCATTTTAACCAATAAAGGACAAGGAGCATATTTAGGATTTCCAAATCCATCTTCCAATACCCTTAATATAGCAAGACATACATCCAGTCCAATAAAATCTGCTAATTGCAGGGGACCCATTGGATGCGCCATTCCCAATTTCATTACGGTATCGATCTCTTCAACTCCTGCAACTCCTTCATACAAACAATGCACAGCTTCATTGATCATAGGAATTAAAATGCGATTGGAAACAAAACCAGGATAATCATTGACTTCAACAGGAACTTTATCAAGTGCTCTGGTAAGATTCATAATGATTTCACAAACCTCATCGGATGTATTATACCCACGAATGATTTCAACCAATTTCATGATGGGAGCCGGATTCATAAAGTGCATTCCAATGACTTTATCTGGTCTTTTGGTAATGGAAGCAATTTTTGTCAATGAAATGGCTGATGTGTTACTGGCTAATATTGTATTTGGCGAACACATCCGTTCGAGATCAGTAAATATTTTTAACTTAAGTGACTCATTTTCAGTGGCTGCTTCAATTACCAATTCAGCATTTTCAACGGCAGATTCCAGATCAGAATTTAGGGTAAGGCGATTTAAAGTATTGATTTTATCCTCGCCGGTTAATTTTGCTTTTTCTACCATCCGATCCAGATTTTTAGTAATCGAAGCCAAAGCTCTTTCCAATGCCGGTGCAGAAATATCATTTAAGACAACCTGATAACCATATTGTGCAAATACATGAGCGATGCCACTTCCCATGGTTCCCGCTCCGATAACTGTAATATTTTTCATGATTTTTTTTGAATATTGCGCGCAAAGCTAAGCTTTGAGCAGTATTTAACAAATTGTAGAGTAAAAATATAAATCCTATCTTGCAATTCTATGGGATATAAATTAGTCGCGGATGCTGGTTCCAGTAAGACGGATTGGGTATTTTTTGGTGCAAATCAGAGTACCCATTTTGAAACCGATGGGATCAATCCAACTACGCAAGCTCCAAGTTATTTGGATACCATTTTAGAAAAAACCAAATTCAATTGTCCGGATCTGCCTGCAGACATAATTTTTTATGGTGCAGGATGCAATTCACAATCGGCTAAAGACATCCTTGGCATTTTGTTTGAAAAGCACTTTCCGAATGTTCATCTAACGATTCATTCAGACATTTTAGCAAGTGGTCGGGGCTTATGCGAAGGTGCAGAAGGCATCGTTGCAATTTTAGGAACCGGCAGTCATGCTGCACATTGTGATGGCCATGCGATTGTTCACCAACTTCCCTCCCTTGGTTATTTACTTGGAGACGAAGCCTCCGGAAACTATTTTGGAAAAAAACTGCTCCAGCTTTATTTTTTAAACAAAATGGATACCCAATTAAGACAGCATTTTGAAAATCAGTACCCGGCATTAAATCATGATTTTATTTTTCAATTATATCATTCTCAAAAACCAGCATTCAAATTGGCAGAATTTGCCCGATTTGCAATTCAACATAAAAATGCAGAATCCTTAAAACCGATCATTAAATTAGGCATTGAAGAATTTATTGAAAACAGAATTTTAATTTACAAACCACTCCAGTTACCGGTGCATTTATGTGGCTCGATCGGATATTACCTGCGCGATGAATTTAGAAGCAGTTTGAATAATTATGGTTTAAATTTTGGAAATTGCAGTCAGAAATTAATTCAACATTTATTGGCTTACCATTTAAAATATGAAACCCATTAAACGCATTGGAATTTTTACCTCCGGAGGAGATGCTCCTGGAATGAATGCTGCAATTCGGGCGATAACCCGTACTGCAAATTATTATGATCTGCACGTCTATGGAATCTATAGAGGATTTGAAGGAATGATCGATGGAGAAATTATCCGTTTGGAAACTACCGATGTCAGCAATATCATTCACCAGGGAGGTACCATATTGAAAACTGCCCGAAGCAGTCGTTTTTTAGAAGCATCCAATCGCCAAAAAGCTTTTGAAAATTTGCAAGCCAATGATCTGGATGCAGTTGTGGCAATTGGTGGCAATGGTACGTTTACAGGGGCTTCTGTTTTTTTTAAAGAAACCGGATTTCCCATGATCGGATTGCCAGGCACCATCGACAATGATTTATATGGAACCGATTTTACGATTGGTTTTGATACAGCTGTCAATACTGCAATCGAAGCAGTCGACAAAATACGTGACACAGCTGATTCTCATGATCGTTTGTTTTTGATTGAAGTGATGGGAAGGCATTCCGGTTACATCGCACTCTATACTGCAATCGCTTCCGGAGCCAGTGCCTTATTAATCCCAGAACATGATGAAAACATTGATCAATTGGTTGCCGAGATTAAGAAAACTCTTAAACGAAAAAAATTATTCAGCTTAGTCATTGTTGCAGAAGGAAATAAAATTGGACCCACCCCGATGATCGCCGAACTGTTAAAAGAACGCGTTAAGGAATATGAAATTAAAATGGCTATCATCGGACACATTCAACGAGGTGGATCTCCCAGTGTTGCGGATCGAATACTTTCCAGCCGCCTGGGACATGCTGCCGTTGAGGCTTTATTAAAAGGAAAACACAATTGCATGGCTGGCATCGTCAATGATAAAATAGTTTATACTGATTTTGATCAAGCCGTTCAACATCAAAAATATCCGGATGAAGATCTTATCAAATTAGCAGACATATTAGGGAGGTAATCCATTAGATTCATTTCTAAATCATCGAATCTTGTTTTACCTATTGCAATAAAATTGTGAATACTTTATTTTCCTCCGCCTATATTACTTAATAAGGCCAGTCGAATGCTCGACTTTTGATAGTCCGAACCTTCAAATGCATGAACCCAATCCAGACGAAAGACTCTAAATACTTTGTACCCTATATTTCCAAATCCAATTGAATATTCAGTATACGGTTTATTTCTGTCATTGATAACGGATGAACAACGTATCAATTCTTTTAAACCCAATTTATTAATTAAAGGAATCCGGTCTAATAATTTTCCTTGCAAATCCCATTCAAGAAACCAGGACAATGCATGATTATCCGTACTGTGCGCATAAGGATTTAAACTTAAAAACACATCCGGGTCATTTGGTTTGTTGTAAAAAATATAAGGATTCCCTTTTTGAAAAATCCATTCAGATGGATCCAATGGGTTCTTATGGAAAATTTTAGTTGCCTTCACTAAATAGCTGAGTTGACCCCAATTCTGCAAGGACTGGTCATTATAAATACTGGTGCCAACTACATGAAACTGTTCTCTGGAATTTGGATAAACACCCCAGGTATGTCGCAACCTCACGACCGGCCATTCACTCTCAAGATAATCCGTTGCATTGGGCGCCAACCAAACTTTAGTTCCGCGACGCCACCGAATCCGATTGGTAAAACTGATGTATTCTTTATGATTGATCTTCAAACTATCCTTGAAATCATCGCTGCTGCTATTCAAAGAATAGTATCGATCTTTCTTTGCTATGCTGTAATTTGAATGATTTGTCAAATTATATCTGGCATTGTAATTCCACTCACCAAAATATAAAAAATCATAGGCTATATATTGTTTATAATTCAACCCGATCATTCGATTCTCATAAAATTTGTTGTAGTTTTTTTTAAGCCACAAATTTGCAATTTCCTGAACGATGAGGGATCCGGGGTTATGATCATAGGCTTCCAGTTCGATACCAGTCTTTACCGATAACTCCGCTTTTCTAAATTCATTAAATCGTTGTGTATAACTAAAACTTGGCCTGAAAACTTTTTCTGCAAAACCGTAGTCTAGTTTAGATTCGATGCGGTATTCGTTGTATTCATTTTTTACATGCTGTTGTTGATTAAACCGAAGTATGGTCCCTAAACTCCAACCCTGCACTGGATTAAAATGGATAATTTCCAAAGGAGAGGCAATGGAATAAGAACGCTTCTTATAGGTGTTGTGAAACGTATAGCCGGTTAGAAAATGGATGGTTTTAAATTCATTCCGCTGTTGGTCTACTGAATCTTTATAGACCTTAGAGTCCCGGATTGTTTTCAAACTATCTTTGGATCGATAGTCGGTGATTTCTTCCGTTGTTAATGGAACCGGTCGGATTGAATCCCAATAAACCACTTCCTTTGCATTGGCTCCATCCTGAATTCGCAACAGCACCCTTTTATCTTGTGGCTCAGCAACTTTTTCAAAATCATAATCTGAAAACACTACAGCAAATTTGCCTTCTAATTTTATAACAAACAATGCCGCTTTAAATCCAAAAACCTGCGATTGCAATTCAAAACGATCGGATCCTGATACTGGAATAAATACCTGGCTGAGGTAAATGCTATCAAACAATTCCTGTTGCACCTGTTTGCCTGAAATATGAAGATTTAATTCATACAAATTCCATGAATTTTCTTGTATCGTAATCACTCCGGACCAGGCAGGAAGGCTGTTGTTTTTGGGAATGATCCGAATCCTATGCAAGATTAGCTGATCGGTCTGAAGTGTATCCGTACTTAGTAAATTGTATTTATAGTAATCTAATGCATAATCTGCAATCGGTGAAACAATGGCTCTTCCAAATTCATTGGTGTTTTCATATAAATTAAACAAGGCGGAAGAAGCTCGATTAAATGAAAATCCATTATCCCTTCCCGAGATTCTGGAAGATATCATTTCTTCATAAAAATGATCCGGTTTTTTAAAATTAAGTTTAGAAACGGTTTCAGACAAATAAATAATCCCTTTTCTATTTGAATCCAGATTGCCATCCAAATTCCCAATTTCTTTGCCCAATATTTTTTTTGGTATATCCAGAATTTTAATTGACCCTTTTGTATATGCATTGCATTGAAAATCCGATTTTCCGGAATAATATAAATTTCGCTTTGCTATTGCTTTTCGAATGATTGCATAGGCCGGGTCTTCCTGATCCGAAGAAATAACAATTTCATTTAAATTATAGGTTGAAGGTTTTAATATAATATTTAAGAGCATGGGACCAGATTGATAATCTATGTCCCGCTCTTCTATTTGATATCCTAAATAATGAAACACAACTTTATTCCTGCCAACAGGTAATTCCAGGGTATAGGATCCGTCTTTGTTGCTGATACTTCCTTTGGTGGTGTATTTAATATAGATTGAAGCAAATGCTAATGGATTGCCCTCAGGATCCGAAATCGTTCCTTTCAATTGGGAAAATGAACTATTCAAAAAAGCAAACAAACAAAATACCAGGAACGAAATCTTCATGTTGCCAACCAATTTTCCAGCAGCTCTCTGCCAAGTTTTGTTAAAAATGATTCCGGATGAAATTGAATTCCTTCAATATTGAATGTTTTGTGTTTTATCCCCATAATGATTTGATCTTCTGATACGCAAGTAACATGCAATGAATCCGGCAGGCTTTTTTCATCAATTGCCCAGGAATGGTACAATCCTACATCAAATACTGCAGGCATGGTGCTTATAATTGAATTTAAATGCGTTGCCTTGTTAATGACTTGTTTTACCTGACCGTGTTGCACCACATCTTGTTTAAATAATTTTGCTCCATAAAATTCTGCAATGGCTTGATGACCAAGACAAATTCCCAAAATACTTTGCTTGCTTTGATAATTTGACAAAATAGATTTCATTGCAGGAAAATGATCTGGTATGCCCGGTCCTGGTGAAAACAGAATTTTCTCAAACTTAACTACTTCATTATCAAGATATTTCAAGGAATCCAGGATCCTTGGTACAGCATCTAAGCTCTTCAATAAATGAACTAAATTGTAGGTAAATGAATCCCTGTTATCAAGAAGTAAGATCTCTTTATTTGAATACACAATAAAAGCTAATAACTTTCGGACGAAAATAGACAAAGATTCGATTGCAAAAGCCATTTAGAGCGCATTCTTCAGTTATTGAGCGTATGAATTCATTTAAACAGGATGAAAGACCTTTTCTGTTTGTGATTGACTATTTGAAAACCTGTGGTATTTGTGAACCTCTGGATGAACTCAATGATGAATTGATTAAATATTCAATTTGCAATCAAAAACCTGTTGAACAATTAAATCGTCCCTTTAGGTTTAAACCGGTTCCTGTATCCTTTGATTCCTACAAAACCAAATTTGATATGGTTTATCAGGCCATTCAAAACGGTGATAGTTATTTGTGCAATTTAACTCAAGCTACTAAATTGGAGACCAATCTGAGTTTGAATGACATTTTCCGATTTACAAATGCGCCTTACAAACTTTATATTAAAGATACTTTTGTTGTATTCTCCCCCGAATCTTTTGTAACTATCAATGGCAGCCAAATAAATACCTTTCCAATGAAAGGAACCAAAAGGGTTGCGGACGATCCGGAAGGTTTTCATTTATTGAATGACCTCAAAGAAACGGCAGAACACAATACCATTGTTGATTTATTGCGGAATGATCTGAGCATGGTTTCTGACCAGGTTGCCATCAAACGTTATAAATTTCTGTTGAAGGTAAAAACACACAATGACGAATTATGGCAAATGAGTTCAGAAATCAGCGGAACCTTACAAAATTATTATTTAGATCATCCAGGATTCTTATTTGATAAAATTTGTCCGGCAGGATCCATTTGTGGTGCTCCCAAAGAGAAAACGCTGGAACTAATTTCTAAAACAGAAAATTACAATCGCGGATTTTATACCGGAGTGTTTGGCGTTTACGATGGCACCAGTTTGCAAAGCGCGGTGATGATCCGATATATTGAAAAAACCAAGGATGGACTTGAATTTAAAAGCGGGGGTGGCATCACTTTTCATTCTGATGCTTTTCAAGAATACCAAGAATTAATTCACAAAGTCTATGTTCCGATTTTTTGAAAGCATTTCCATCAGGGATGGGGTCCCTCAAAATCTGTATTATCATCAATTGCGAATTGATCATACATTTAAACAATTTTACCCAAAAATTGATTCACCACACCTGGAATACCTGATTTCTAAAAATGTTCAGGCACGATTTCCATTAGTGAAATGCAAATTCAGCTACAATGAAACGTCACATCAGTTTTTTTGTCTGGCCTATAATCCAAAAACTTATAAGAAATTCCACCTGATTCATGACAATCAGCTTAGTTATAACTTCAAATACATAGACAGAATGTGTTTTGATCAATATCTTAGAACCATTCCATCAGACCACCAGCTCCTTATAGTTAAAAATGAATATCTGACAGATTCAAGCTTAAGTAATTTGGCATTCTACGATGGCTACCGATGGCTAACTCCAATAGATCCTTTACTTAAAGGCACTATGCGTGCTTCGTTAATAGCCGACTGGAAAATTCATGAAGAAGCCATCCAGTTGAAACATCTGTCTTTATTTAAAAAATTCAAGCTGATAAATGCGATGAATCCATTGGATTCAACAATTGAATATTCAATGGATTTGATTTCTTAATTTTCAATTCACCATGAACCTAAACAACTATAAGCAGATTTTAGAAACGCTGAAGCCATACCATGCCCAATTAATTGCCGTAAGTAAAAATCAGAGCACCGAGGCAATTCTTAGTTTGTATGAAGCCGGTCAAAGAATTTTTGCAGAAAACAGAGTGCAAATGTTACTGGAACGCAAAAACCAATTGCCATCAGATATTGAATGGCACTTAATTGGAAGTTTGCAGAAGAATAAAGTCAGAAAAATTGCAGAATGGATTTGTATGATTCATTCCGTTGATTCTTTTGAATTGGCAGAAACGATTCACAAAGCCGCTATCCAATACAACCGGGTGATTCCCATTTTACTTGAAATTAAAATTGGAACTGAATCCGAAAAACAAGGATTTGAATATACAAAGCTTCTTGACTCTTTAAACGATGACCCATGGATAAATTTATCTGGTGTACAAATTTCAGGTTTGATGGGAATGGCAAGCTTTACTGAAGATACCCATCAAATTCAAAGTGAATTCCGAAAACTCAAACTTCATTTTGAATCAATCAAGAAATTGCATCCTGAATTTACTGCATTCAAAGAACTCTCCATGGGTATGTCTTCGGACTACACGATTGCGCTGGAGGAAGGATCCACCATGGTTCGAATTGGAAGTAAATTATTTAATTAATTTACAATCACTAATTTATTGACAAAAGTTTTCTTGCTCGCAAGTACAATTTTTACATAATAAATACCTGATTCAAGTTGCATTGTCAAAGATTCATGTGCTTTAGATGCTTTAAATTCTGATAAAATCTTTCCATTAAGATCCAGTAGTTGGATCAACTCCATATCCTCCTTTGTAGTTAAATTAATTTTTCCATTCGCAGGATTAGGATAAATGATGGCTTGATCTTTTGATTGATTGGAAACGCTGGTCACCCGGCATTTATCTATTTGAAATAATTCAATATCGTTTAAGCTGCAATCCAAATCTGCCAACTGCAAGTCCAATGCTTTTGAATTAAATACGACATCCGTAATCTTCATGGGATCTTTCGCAACCGTATAACTCAAGTCTTCACTGCAGTCGTGATCCATCAAGCCACTATTTTCTAATAATACCAAATAATTTTCCAAGCTGCCATTCGGTTTAATCAAAGTCCAGGTTTTGTCATCTCCGCGATCGTAATTAATTGAAGACGAGGTAGCAATGCTCGAGTTCTGCAAACTTTCTTTAAAATATTTATATTTCTCGATGATCGCATTACTCGAATTGATTTTCATTAATGAATAACCCTGGTAACCATTTTCAACCGGCGCCTGACCACCAACATAAAAATAAAAGCCATCGGTATTAATTGCTTCAGCACGAATTGGAGCAGTATAATTTCTCCAGGTTCTAAGTGTCAAGGTTGCATCAAACCAACTAATCAACAAGGTTCCTGGTTCAGAGCGCCCAACAACAGACTGTGAAAACATAAATATATTGGCTCCTTTGGGTTCAATAGAAGTAAATCCAAAGCGATGGTTGTATAGCCCATCCGCACTAAAGAGTTCTACCATTTTTAATGCCACCGGCTCTCCTTCTGTAGAAACTTCTGCCAACATCATTCGAAAAAAATTATCACCTACAGGCCTGATGGTTCCTGATATCAACAAATCGTCGTTGGGTCCCAATGCCAGGGAAGCTGGAGCTTCTGCATGTATTGGAGCAAGGCTGTTGTATATTTTAGACCAAAGAATTTGTGAACCATCAAAAGCCAATAAAACGATTTTATTGTTTTGTGTTCCAAGATAATTTATTTCAGTTTCGAGCAACAAATAGTATATCCCTCTGATAT
Organism: Saprospiraceae bacterium; assembly: GCA_016714025.1. NCBI lineage: Bacteria > Pseudomonadati > Bacteroidota > Saprospiria > Saprospirales > Saprospiraceae > Saprospiraceae bacterium. The sequence goes on from JADJOB010000001.1 coordinate 77,804, forward strand.
TAATTACATCTACTGGATTTAATGTTCGGTTTGGTTCAATTAAGTCAGAAATTATTTTTACATACTTTAATGCGTTGATTTTAAAATTGAACAAACCCATAATCAGGTAGTTTCCACTTCCTTGGACCAGGTATGTTCCAATAAAAAAAACTTCATCCGCACCTGTTGCAACAATTTTCTTTATCTGAATGCTTCCTGATTTCTGTCCAATGAGATGTCCTGATTTAAGATCTCCCGCATTTTGAAAATTTAGGATCAGGGCCTCCGTTAAATTTTTCTGGGTATTCAGCACATTAACTGCGTATATTTTAGACGCTGGTACGGATCCTAAGCTACCAAATGAACTGCTGCTTGTAATTTCTAAAAATTGAATTGGATTGCTTGAATCAGCCGTGATTTTTAACAAACTCTGAGCATGCATTAGGCCGCAGAAACAGGAAAGTACAAGAGAAATTTTCAGATTCATAATTTAAATTTTAATCCACTTGTAACAAGTTAATTTGTTACCATTTATAAGTTTGACTAAATAAATACCATTTTCAATATCTTCAAAATTAAATCGAATTTTTCGATCGAAATTTAATAATTCATAAAATACTTGCCTGCCCTCCATGTTTACAAGTTCCATACTTCCTTGAATCCTGTCTGTGCTAGCCAATTCAAATAAGCCATGAGATGGATTGGGGCTTATTATGATTTCATCCTTTGATAGAACATGGGTTGAAACCGTTCCATCGGTCTTTAAATTGCTCCCATAAATAGCAATGCCTCCGCGTGAATTTCCAGTGGCGATATCCAGGATCCCATCATTGTCAATATCAGCCAAACTTACGGTCAATCGCTCTCCTTCCTGCAGTTGACCATAGTGTGGATTTAACATACTAAAGCTCCCATCCAGGTTGCCATCAATACTTCCAATCATTTTTAATTCACCATAAATATTCCCACTGAATAAACGATAGCTTCCATTGAAGTCAATAATTTCAGGACAGGTATAGGATTTGGAAGAAATTGAATTCACAATAATTTTTCCAAGACAATTTGTGTTGGGTGCCTTATAATAATCCGGATCAAAAACCGGTGAATTAGTCACTCCCTGGTTTTGAAAATAGTAGAAACTTCCACATGCTTGGTTATTCGCATTGTTGGTATTTACTTTGGTACCACTTACTATATCAACCAAGCCATCCCGATTCAGATCAACTAAAAAAGGTGAACTATTGCTTTTGACACTTAAGTCTTTGTAAGGGTAAACCGGTTTTTTAAACTTAAATTTAGTTTTAGGTCCCGCGGTATTTTCACAATAAAAAAACTGACCTTGATTTTCACCAACCAATAAATCCAAATCCCCGTCACCATCCAAATCTCCGAAGGAAGGAGTAAAACTATGATGGGCATCCTCATTTAACGAAAATTGATTGAATTCTAAATAATTCGAATCGACAAGTTTAAATTTTGGATTGATTTGACTTCCAATGTTTTCAAATAAAAACAAACGTGCATCTCGTAGATTCGTTCCACGGACAAATATCCCTTCCGAACCAATTACCAGATCCATCAAACCATCCTGATTATAATCAACAAAACAAGGATCAGATCCGGAACCAACATCTACCATTTGTTCACCAAATAAATCTTTGGTCTGCAATTGAAAATTGGGTTGACTGCTAGTGCCGGTGTTTTTATAATACCACAAATTATTTACATTGTCTGAAATGCCCCGTTGGTTTGGAGCGATGAGGACATCCCTTAATCCATCATGGTTTAAATCCACATCAAATGCACCTAAAAAGATCGCTATATTCACCGAATCTTGTTTAGAAGGCCAGTGCGTTACTTGTTGTGTCATCCAGGCTTGATTTTTATTTCCTCCATTATACAACGCAATCACTCCGGTATTGGTAAGATCTCCAATTAAAACATCCCGCAGTGCATCTCCATTTAAATCAAGACTCAAAATGGTAGATCCTGCATGACGAGACGTAATGACCGGCCCAAATAAACTTGCGCACGTATCCCTTGAACCGCTCAGTTTGATTTCGGATGTAAATCCACTTTCAACGAAGCGACCATAACAATTCTCTGAATAAACATAGGCAAGGGTGTCAGCTGAAAATCCTCGTTCCTTTACTACATTTTGAAACCAGGTAACCCTATTGTTACCAGGTTCAAACAACACAATATCCAGATCCCCGTCTCCATCGACATCATCCAAAGCAGGTAAATCTGAATAATCTACCGGTATTTGAACATTGCTGTTTCCAATTGGAAAATAAAGCGCTTTAAATTGTTTCTTCATGTCAAATTTATCAAAGCGATACTGTCCCTGATCCTTAATTGCTTTGTAAACTTCTATGCCCGGTATTCCTTCTGTATTAAAACAACTCCCAAAAAGATCCATCGTTCCATCCTGATTGTAATCCCTGGTAATTAGCCAATCTTTCATTTTTGGAAACATTCGTTTGAATTTCGGACTGTACTGATAGCTTCCAGATTGCTGCTCAAATCTGAAAGGCAATAGAATATCTCCTGCACGATCAAACAGAATAAGATCCTTTACCCCATCCATGTCCAGATCAAATTCATTAACTTGTACATTATCCATTCCTCCCACAAGAGCAAAGTCTAAGGCTCTGCCATCCAATGATTCAAAAGGAATCTGTTTAGGTTCGAAAATTTGAGCGTGTGAATCTTTTGATAATAGAATTAGGGCAAAAAGGAACCAGTATATTTTTCTCATAATAAATTGCTCATGAAGATAACGTACAAAATTAAGGATTTGCGATACAAAGTATCCAGGACCTGAAATTTAAGCTAATTAATACTGACCCTTGCTCTAAACAGTCATAAATTGGCATTAAATGCTACAATTCAAAATAAAAAAACATTAAACCATTGTTCCAGTTATCGTAAATGGATAAATTTGTAACAATTTAAAAACAAAATTATGAAAGCAAACTTCAATTTAGTTTTATTAAGCCTTGGAATCGCATGCTTCACGCTCCAATCATGCAACCAGGATGGGAAGGATGCCTGGCAGGCCCCGCTTTTGACACCTGCTATCGGCTCAATACCTGATCAATACATTATCCAGATTAAACCCTTTGTTATGGCTGATTTCAAATCAAGTATACTCCCAGATACTCGTGAAAAATCAGCGCTTCAAGCTCAGGAAAAACTATCGTTTTTTAAAACCAAACTCACGAATATCTTGCAAGACTGTGATATCCCTGTATCTGCTGTGAGTGCTTATTACACTGAGATCTTTTATGGCATAGCTGCAACGCTCAATAAAACGCAATTGAATCGATTAATCCATCATTCCAGTGTTGAAATGATTGAAAATGATATGGAAGTGCATCTTCCAGATTTCACAATTGATCCAGGCCCAACCGGCATGAGAGCACAAACTACCCCTTGCGGCATTACCAATGCTGCAGGTCCAAAGGATGGATCGGGTTCCTCCAAATGGATTTGGATCGTGGATACCGGTATTGATTTAGATCATCCTGACCTCAACGTGGAAACCAATCCGGCTTATGCAAAATCCTTTGTCAGTGGACAAAACAATCCTGACGATTGTCATGGACACGGCACCCATTGTGCCGGAATCGCTGCAGCTAAAAATAATTCGATTGGTGTTGTGGGAGTTTCCGCCGGTGCACGCGTAGTCCCTGTAAGGGTATTAAATTGCCAGGGTTCCGGACAAACTTCCTGGATATTAAATGGATTAAATCACGTGGCAGCAAATGATGAATCCGGGGATGTTGTAAACATGAGTTTAGGCGGCTATTGGGGTAATAATTGCAGTTCACAATCCAGTTATGTGACGGCATTAACCAATTTGAGCAATGCCGGAACACGGATTGCTGTTGCAGCTGGAAACAATTCTGCCAATGCAAGTTATTATACTCCAGCATGTATAAATGCTACCAACCTGCATACCATTGCTTCTATGACTTGCGCAAAGGCCTGGTCTTCCTTTTCAAATTATGGTGTACCTCCGGTAGATTGGATTGCAACTGGGTCTTCCGTCTATTCAACTTATAAAAATGGGGGCTATGCCACCATGAGCGGTACGTCCATGGCAACTCCACATGTTGCAGGAATTATGCATTATTTGCAATCTTCTCCGGTTCAAAACGGAAGTGTTTCGAATGGGGGCACCAGCTATAAAATAGCCTCCATTCAATAAACGGTCGATATCGTTAAAAAAGCCTTAAAATCAGTGATTTTAAGGCTTTTGCTTTATATCTAAAGAAACTATTTTCAGAAGCAATCGTTTAATTGACAATGCGCCTAAACATATTTCTGGTATTCGTGTGCTTTTACCTTTCTGAAAAAGCTGCTTCTCAAGCTGTCATTGGAAGGGAAGGACTTCAAAAGTTGATTAACAAACAGGATGACACCGTGCGAATTTTTAACTTTTGGGCAAGCTGGTGTAAGCCTTGTGTTCAAGAATTGCCTTATTTTGAACAACTTAATGAAACAAACAATACCAAAAAACAAAGGCTGTATTTGATAAGCCTGGATTTTCCGGAAAATATTAAACGCAAACTGGCGCCATTCATTAAAAACAAAGGCATTCATTCCGAAGTCATCGTATTTGATGGAGGGAATCCCAATGTGTGGATTAGTGAAATTGATACCAGCTGGTCAGGCTCTATACCAGCTACTTTGCTTAGTTTTCAGGGTAGAAAACAATTCCAAGAGGCATCGTTTGATTCCACTGAGCAACTTCAAGAATTTATTCAAAATTTTATAAATCGCTTTAAATCATGAGATCATTATTATTCAGTGTTTTTACTTTACTAATACTTTCAGGTTCTGTAAACTCTCAGGCATATCAAATTGGCCAAGCGGCTGAAGACTTTAGCTTGAAAAATGTCGACGGCAAAATGGTAAGTCTTTCAGATTACAAAAATGCAAATGGATACATTGTTGTTTTTACTTGCAATCATTGTCCGTTTGCACAGATGTATGAAAAAAGAATTATCGAACTTCATAAGAAATATTCAAAAAAAGGCTATCCAGTGATTGCAATTAATCCAAATGATCCAGAGGTGGTGCCTGAAGATAATTTTGAAAGCATGCAGAAACTTTCCAAGAAAAAGAAATATCCATTCGCATATTTATTTGACGAAGGACAAAAAGTATATCCTAAATTTGGAGCTACGAGAACACCCCATGTTTTTATACTCGATAAAAATAAAGTGGTCAAATACATTGGCGCAATTGACGACAATGCAAAGGATGAAGCTGCGGTTCAAATTCGTTATGTTGAAGATGCAATTTCAGCCTTAGAATCAGGTAAAGATCCAAATCCAAATACAACCAAAGCGGTTGGCTGCAGTATTAAAAAGAAAGCTTAGGCCAGGTTAAAACATATTAAAGCATTTTGTGATATTTTAGAGCCTAGTTGGATCGATTCATCTATCTTTGCGGTTTCTGAACAAAATCTATTTTAATGTCTTCAACCGGACTTGAAACTGCAAAAAAGCTAGGCTTACTCGATACCGAATACGAAAAAATTGTTCAGGTTCTAGGGCGTGAACCAAATTTTACAGAATTGAGTATTTATTCTGTAATGTGGTCTGAACATTGTTCGTATAAAAATTCCATTTTACAATTAAAAAAATTGCCTCGTAAAGGATCGCGGCTTCTGGTTGAAGCCGGTGAAGAAAATGCCGGACTTGTTGACATAGGTGATGGACTGGCTTGTGCTTTTAAAATTGAGTCGCATAACCACCCTTCTGCGATTGAACCCTACCAGGGGGCAGCAACCGGAGTGGGTGGTATTCATAGGGATATTTTTACCATGGGCGCACGTCCAATTGCCGCTTTAAACTCCCTCCGATTTGGAAATTTGCATAACAGTCACACCAAGCAATTGATGAAAGGGGTGGTTAAAGGAATTGGCAACTACGGCAATTCTTTTGGAGTTCCTACTGTGGGTGGAGAGGTTTATTTTAATCATTGTTACAATCAAAATATATTGGTCAACGCGATGTCTGTTGGCATCGTTGAAATTGGCAAAACAGTATCTGCACGGGCTGACGGACCCGGAAATCCTGTATTTATAGTTGGCTCCGCAACCGGCAAAGATGGAATTCATGGTGCCACGTTTGCTTCAGCAGATTTAACAGAGGACTCTGCATCAGATTTACCCGCTGTGCAAGTAGGCGACCCCTTTCAAGAAAAATTGCTGCTTGAAGCTAGTTTAGAGGCAATTGCTACAGGGCAAATTGTGGGCATGCAGGACATGGGAGCTGCAGGGATCACCTGTTCGACTTCAGAAATGTCTGCAAAGAGCATGACCGGCATGCGAATCAATTTAGATTTAGTGCCTACCCGCCAAAAAAATATGCAGGCATTCGAAATCCTTTTATCAGAATCACAAGAACGAATGTTGGTGGTATGTAAACGAGGTGGTGAAAAACAACTCTTGGAGGTATTTGATAAATGGGACTTAGAATGTGTTCAAATAGGAGAAGTCACAGACACCGGACGCCTCGAATACTTTATGCATGGAGCTAAAATTGCGGATGTACCTGCTGAAAGTTTAGTTTTAGGAGGAGGCGCTCCAATCTATGTGCGCGAATCAGTAAAACCTGCCTATTTTGAATTGATCGATGCTTTTGAAAACACCTTAATTGAAGAACCCGTTGATTTAGTCGCAGTGGCTAAAACACTGATTGCTTCTGAAAATATAGCCAGTAAAAACTGGATTTACGAACAATACGACAAAATGGTGCGTACAGGCACCATGACTTCGGTGCAGTCTGCAGATGCTGCTTTGGTGAGAGTAAAAGGGCATTCTCAGGTATTGTGCCTGACCACAGACTGTAATTCTGCTTATGTTTATTTGGATCCTCATAAAGGTGGGATGATTGCAGTGAGTGAATGTGCCCGCAACATCAGTTGTTCCGGGGGCATTCCGGTTGCAATTACAAACTGTCTGAATTTTGGAAATCCTTACAATCCGGAGGTTTATTGGCAATTTGAACATGCATTAAAAGGAATGGGCGAAGCGTGTCTGAAATTTGATACACCGGTTACGGGTGGCAATGTCAGTTTTTACAATCAAACCGTTACAAAAGATCGAACAGAACCTGTTTTTCCTACTCCAACGATTGGAATGCTGGGAATTATGGAAGACGAACGCTTTGCTACCACGCTTGAATTTAAATCTGAAGGGGACTTAATTTATGTTTTAGGAGTTCAGAGCAATTTCATTGGATATTCTGAATATTTACACATCATTCATGGGATTACGCATGCTCCAGCACCGCATTTTGATTTAGAAGAAGAATTTTTACTTCACAAAACAATTCAACAGCTTATTCGCAAATCATGGGTTCAGTCTGCTCATGATATTTCAGAAGGAGGTCTCTTTTGTTGTTTGGCAGAATCCTGTTTCTCAGAAAACCAAAAAGGGTTTTTCATCGAAATTCCAGAAACCTACCGAAAGGACATCTTCTTATTTGGTGAAAACCAGGGACGGGCCGTTTTGACTATAAAACCTGAGAATAAAGCAGAATTTGAGTTATTTTTGCAACAAAATGGACAAAAATTCCATTATTTAGGGGAAGTTACAAAAGGAGAACTGGTAATTAATGAGCAAAATTTTGGCTCAACCCGGGATTACTTTGAGCTTTATTCTAAATCCATTTCAAATCAGTTTTAACCGAATATAATTATTACAAAAATGAGAGGACAACATTTTTCATTGCTTTTTTTATTACTTGCTTTGTTATCCTGTAGTCAGGGCAAACAAATCACCGGAGATTTTAATAATGCACCCGATTTAGCTGTTAGCCTGGACCGGATTGGTTTAGACAATTCTGGAACTCCAATCGATAAGAGTGAAATGAAAGGTGGCAAATTCAAATTCAGTCTGAAAGAAAGCCCAAAACCAGGACTTTATAAGATTTCAATGGGACAACAAAATTTGATTTTTGTTTTAGACGGAACAGAAAGCACCATTGATTTTAATGGCAACTTTAATGAATTGGGATCAGGAAAAGTAAATGTTAAAGGTTCAGATGCTTCTGATGAGGTGTTTGATGCAATTGCAGAATTTACTGCATCACAGCCTACCGCCGAAAGTGTAAAAAATAAAATAACGACCATCAAAAGTCCATTGGCAGCTGGCCTTGTTGCAATTCAATTTTTAGGATTCAGACCTGATTTTCTTGCAACCCACAAGGATATATTAAAAAATCTTCAATCAAAATATCCGGATTCTGAATTTACAAAAACATACGATTCCTTTGTAAAGCAATCCGAGCAAATGATGGCATCACAAGAAGCCACCGAATCTATAAAAGTTGGAATGCCTGCACCAGACATCAACCTTCCATCACCAAAAGGAAAATCTTATAAGTTGTCTGATTTAAAAGGCAAAGTAGTTTTACTTGATTTTTGGGCAAGTTGGTGCGGACCTTGCAGAAGAGCGAATCCACATGTTGTTGAAATTTATAACAAATACAAATCAAAAGGATTTACGGTGTTTAGTGTTTCGCTTGATGGCGTAGACAGCAGAACCAAACAACAATTAGGCTCAGAAGCTCAGATTAAAGAATTTTCAAATCGTGCCAAGGAAGCTTGGGTGGCCGCTATCGAAAAAGATAATTTAACCTGGGATACCCATGTAAGTGATCTAAAAAAATGGGAAAGCGATCCGGCTAAAATTTATGGTGTGCAATCCATTCCTAAAACCTTCCTCATTGGAAAAGATGGAAAAATCGTTGCAGTGAATCCAAGAGATAATCTTGAAGATGAAATATTAAAAGTGCTTTAAACTTTTTTATAAAATTCAAGGATTCTTATTTTAAAAAAAAAAAAAAAATTTATAATCCTTGTATTAAAAAATACAAAATTTTATTTTTTAATACAAGGATTTTTTATTTTAGAAATATAGCTGGTCTACAAATTGAGAATGAGCTTGTCGAAATTCGATAGGCCTTGAAATCAACTATTCTTGGAATCGGATGAAATTCCTAACTATTTACACATTTTTCCAGGACATTAAAATCGAGGCTGCTATGGCTGCATTTAAAGATTCCGATTTTGAATCAATTGATTTTGGGATGCTGATTTTATAATCACACGATTTAATAATCTCTTCTGAAAGGCCATTGGCTTCATTGCCAATGCAAATTAATTGAAGATTTTCTTTTTTAAATTGGGTATATGGATCTCCATCAAGCACTGCTGCATACTTTAAAATCCCGGGATGTAATTCAATCAACTCGATCCATGTTTTTTGAATGACTTCTACCCTACTGACTCCAGACATACTTGCCTGAACACATTTGTTATTAAATACATCTACAGAATCCGGGGAACAATAAATCCGGTATAAACCAAACCAATCCGCCGTCCGGATGATGGTTCCCAAATTCCCTGGATCGCTGATTCGATCCAAATACAATAGATACGGCTCTTTATACTGGTGTAAATGTTTGAAATCCGGCCATTTCATCAAAGCTACGACTTCTGTGGTTGTTTTGAGCGTTGAAACCGATTGCAATTGAATTGTTGACAATTCAACAATTGGTCCACTGATTGACTTCAATACCCGACTGTTTCTTTGAATCCAATCCGGACTCGCTATTAATTTATAAACCTGATCCGGTACTGAGGCCAACAAATCCAATACCAGCCGACTCCCTTCAGCCAAATACAGTTGCTCAGACAGCCTCGTTTTTCTATCTTTTAACGAATTTATTAGTGATTTTTCTGATTTACTTAGCATCTTTGTCGGGGTACATGCATGAACATTCACAAATTTATCATATTAACTGGAATCAGTCTATTACTAAGTGCTTGTAATACCAGCAAAGTATTAAAAGCTGACGAAAAGCTTCTGCACGCAAATAAAATTCAGATAGAAGGCAAACAAACCATAGAAAACAAACTGACCCTAAATCAACAATTAGTTACCCTAATAAAACAAAAGCCAAATCGCAACTTCTTTTTAGTATTTCCACGAGAATATCTATACTATAAATATGTCATCAAAAAGAAAAAATCTAACTGGATTACCAATTCATTAGCTAAACAAAGTGAAAAACCTTCTGTATTAGATACTACACTTTGCAGGGCTACCCAATCAAATATTTTTAACTACCTGTATAATCAAGGCTTCTTTAATGCCAAAAGCTATTACACCATTGATACAAATAAATTTAAAGTAAATGTAATTTACAAAGTAGATCCTGGTCAACGTTATTATATAAATGATGTAAAATTTGTTGCAGAGGATAAATCAATTCAGGAGCTCTTACTTAAAAATTCAGATGCAAGTTTTTTAACACCCGGTGAACCCTTAGACAATAGTCTATTTCAAAATGAAAAAGCCCGCATCAGCGATTTATTATTCAACAATGGTTTTGCCGAGTTCAATCCTGTTTATATTCAAACGTTAGATGCAGATACGGTACACCTGAAAGCAAACATCGTTTTAAAAATTATTAATCCAGAAGGAAAAAGCAACCATCCAAGGTATTCAGTTAATTATATTTCTATAAATCCAGCATTTACACCCAGTGATTCCATTCCACCATTAAATATTTTGTACGATTCGTTAATTTTTCAAATTAACCCAGATCATCGTTTCATAAGACCAAAAGCCGTTGCCGCAAAAATATTATTTCGTCCAGGACAACTTTCAAATAAATCATTGGTTGACGAAACGTATAATCAACTTTCCAAATTAGGTACTTACCGCTTTGTAAATATTGAGGCGAAAATAGATAGCGTTGACCGAACTAAAATAAATTACAACATCCAATTGACCCCCAATAAAATTTGGGTCTTTGATTATGGTTCAGATCTAAATTACACATCCATTAAAACGGCCAGTAAAACACTGTTTGGAATTTCTGGATTTGCATTTCTAAAAAACAGAAATCTATTTAAGGGAGCTGAAAGTTTTACAACCCGTTTTGAAGTAGGTACAGAATTAAATGTATTTAAATTAAATGATTTTAATTCATTGAATATTCATTATAGCAATGAATTGTCTTTTCCAAGTTTTTATGATCTGACAGGAAGCTTGCATTTGGCTTCCTGGTTGGCGCGTCCATTCATACATTTTAAAAGCAAACCAGACAGTCGTACGAATATCGTTGCCGGTTTAGATTATGAAAACCTCGTGCAACTTTATCAATATTTATCCTTCAACACCAATGTAAGTTATGACTGGCAAATAAAACGCCGCAAGCGAATTTCACTGAATACCATTGGCTTTTCGTTATATCTTCCCAAAACAACTCCCTATTTTAATGAAATATTAGATTCAAATAAATTTTTAAAAAATAGTTTTATCGGAAGACGCTTATTTACTTCATTTTTACTTGACAATTTTACATTTTACTATCAGGGTAAAATCAAAAATAAATTCCAAAATTCATTTATTGCCAGTACGAATATTTCAGGTTTCGAAATAAACTTGGCAAATCAATTGTATAATACTTTAAACTCCCGAAAAGACACGTTTTCATTTGGAGAATATGAATTTTCAAAATTTTATAAAACTGAATTTGATTATCGTGCTTATTATTCCCTGACCAGTAAAAGCAAATTGGCTGCACGATTTTCAATTGGACTTGTAACACCCTTTGGAAACAGCTCGGCAGTCCCCTATATTAAACAATTTTATGTTGGAGGCCCTCAAAGTCTTCGTGCCTGGAATATTAGAGAATTAGGCCCCGGAAATTTAAATCTCAGCGACTCTCTTGAAAATCGACAAACATATTATGCTGCCGGGGATTTTAAGCTAGAAAGCAGTGTTGAATATCGATTTGATGTGATTTGGAGACTTAAAGCTGCCTTGTTTTTGGATGTTGGAAATATTTGGCTTCTTCCTAAAACGAGTGCTCAAAAAGGAGATGGATTTTTGAGTACCAATTTTTTAGATCAAATAGCTGTTGGAACAGGTTTTGGATTGCGATTTGACTTAAGCTATTTCCTGTTTAGAGTAGATATTGGATTTAAACTTCGAAATCCTTATTTAAACAGTGAAAACAGACACTGGATTTTTTCCAGTACCTATCCTGTAAGCCTTGATAATTTATTTGAAAACTATGCAATTCATATCGCATTGGATTATCCGTTTTAATTTTTACCCAGGGGATTAAACAATTTACAGATTTTACAATTTTCCAGTATATGCCCACGCGCCGGACAATAAGTTCGTCCATAATATATCATTTGTAAATGAATTTTATTCCAGGCATCCATAGGAAAGCATTTTTTTAAATCCAATTCAGTTTGGTTCACATTCTTTCCACTGCTAAGTCCCCATCGTTTAGCCAGGCGGTGAATGTGGGTATCCACCGGAAATGCAGGAATGTCAAATGCCTGACACATTACTACTGAAGCTGTTTTGTGCCCTACTCCAGGCAATGACTCCAATTGTTCAAAGGATGATGGCACCTTCCCTGAATAATACTTTATAAGTATATTGGATAAACCGGAAATCGCTTTAGCTTTTGCAGCAGATAATCCACAAGGCCTTATGATATCCTGAATTACCAAAACCGGGAGCTTTGCCATTGCATATGGATTATCCGCCAACTTGAAGAGATCTGGCGTCACCTGATTAACTCGCAAATCAGTACATTGAGCAGAAAGCAACACTGCGATCAATAATGTATATGCGTCTTGATGTGCTAATGGTATTTCGGGATGTGGAAACAACTCATCCAAAATAGATTGAATTTGCTTGGCCTTTTCTTTGGCTGAAATTCTTGGCATTTACAAAGTTGCTAAAAATGAAATGGTATCCAAATTGTCCTGGTAACTATCCAATTCAGGAAATTGACTCTTGCCAAATGGTATTACCGGGAACGCGAAGGAATTTATATTGCTACAAATACATTGCAAGCGATCCTTCCATGAAGAAATTAGTTCATTTAATTGATTTTCATCTTTATAATATGAAAAAAACAAGCAGGCAATTGGTGGATTTAATTTTGGACTTTCAATCAATAAAATACTTTCTGCTTGCAAAAAATGAGATCGACCTAAAAGTTGAGAGGCTAAATAATAGTCGTAATTATTGCAATACTTATTACATTCCTTTACATTAACAAATCTCAAATCAAAACAATCCAACAATTTATCAAAGTTATAATTTACCGGAACCAATAAATGATGTACATTTCTGCATCCAAGTCCATAATATGAAAATACATCCTTACCAAGATTAAAATAGTCTTCTTCCGATTCATTGCCTGATAAAATCGCAATGGAATTGCGATGACCCCTTATCAAAGATGGATATTTTTCAAAATAGGATTTAAACAATTGACTAGCCTGATGTCCACCCGTAGTAATCACTGCGTCAAACCGAGTAAGTTTTTCTACAATCTCAATGGGATTATTTTCTTGATTAAAAAATTCATTAATTTTTTGTACAAGGTTAACTATAAGTGCATGATCCTTTGAAGAAGGCTTCAAAGCAATTTTAAAACCAGCTGCTAAACAACACCAGATATCATGAAAACTTACGTAAGGAATATTGCCCGCAGCTATAATTCCAATTCGTTTTTCTGATCCCTGGAATTCAACTGGAAAAGAATGATACCAATTTCGGACTTTGGCTTCATCCAAATAATTCATTCGGATGCTAACAATCATTCGATCTATTTCCAGGGGAGTAAAAAAGGGATTTTCAATGGCAGCCTGAGATTTGGCCCGTTCTAAACTTTGATCTGAACTCTGCAAATAGTCATTTAAATAGACTGCCAGGGAACATAGTTTATTTATATAATTCGAATTATTCATCGGCTTCGACCAATTCTTTTCGGGAATTTGTATAATTCCTCCATTTATCCAATAATAATTTATAATCATCCGGAAGATCCAATTCAAAAAACATTTTCTTGGAAGTTACCGGATGAATAAAACCCAGACTTCTTGCATGCAAAGGAAATCTTGGAAGTAATTTGTAACAGTTTAATACAAATTGTTTATATTTATTGAATACGGTTCCTTTCAAAATAGTATCTCCACCGTATTTCTCATCATTAAATAATGGATGGCCAATGTGCTTCATATGTACGCGAATCTGGTGGGTTCTCCCCGTTTCCAGTTTGCATTTTACCAAACTGGTATAATAGTATCCTTCCACCAATTCATAATTTGTCGAAGCTACTTTGCCTGATAATCCATCTGCAAAAACAAATTGACGTTGTCTGTGAGCCGGGTCACGTCCAATGTTGGCTTCAATTCTCCCTACAGGTGGATTGGGTTCGCCCCAAACCAGTGCTAGGTATTCTCTTTCAATGGTATGATTAAAAAATTGTTTCGCGAGATGCGTATGAACAAAATCTGATTTTGCTACAACCAACAGTCCGGATGTTTCTTTATCAATCCGATGCACCAAGCCAAAACGTTCCTTCTCCATTGCTGCATTCGGATCTTTTTGTTGTTGAAAATAATATGCCAAAGCATTTACCAGCGTTCCACTATAAACTCCTTGTGCTGGATGAACGATCATACCAGGCTTTTTATTGATGACCATCAAATCAGCATCTTCATAAATCACATCAAGCGGAATATCTTCAGGAATGATTTCAGAGTGATCCTGAACTTTGGGTATCCTTAACAATATGGTTTCAGAACCTGAAATTTTATAACTTGGCTTGATTATTTTTCCATTTATTAAAACGAGACCTGCTGAGATGGCATTTTGAATGCGGTTTCTGGATACTTTTGGCAATCGGGTTACTAAAAAATGGTCCAGACGGATACTGGATTGGCCTTTATCAACTTCAATCGTTATTTCATCCAGGCTTTCGTCATCATTTAATTCAAATATTTCAGTTACTTCACTCATATCAATTCAACAATAATATAGAAATTTGAACTTTGTAAAAATTATGGAATCTATTAATTTCAAGCATTTAGAAAGCCTTTGCGCTTCGGAGGCAAAAATACACACAACCACGCCAGCTCACAAAATTCCAATTGTTGCAAGTTCGGCATTTAAATTCAATTCTATTGAAGAAGGAATAGAAATTTTTAAAAATCAACCCGGTGAACATGTGTATACCCGGTATGGCAATCCCACTATTGAAGCGGTAGCCCAAAAAATTGCCGATCTAGAAGCCTTCGGATTAGACTTTCCTGCTTTTGGATTACTCAGCAGTAGTGGAATGGCTGCTATCAATTTAACAATCCAAACACTTTTAAATCCAGGGGATCGAATTATTACTCAGGGTAATTTATACGGCGGCACTACGGAATTGTTTTTAAAGATCTTTGGAAAACAACAAATCGAAACAATTATTTCAGATTTTAGCAATTTGGAGGAACTACAAAATTTAAAATCAGCAGATCCAAAGCGCAAGACCTTGGTTTATATTGAAACCCCTGCCAATCCGACCTTACAATGTTTTAATTTGGAAGCAATTGGTAAGGCTTGTCAAAACCTGGGTTATTATTTTGTTGTGGACAACACTTTTGCAACACCTATCCTTCAGCAACCTTTGCGATTTCAGGCAGATGTAGTTGTACATTCAACTACCAAATACCTGCATGGACATGGCACTTCAACCGGAGGTGCAATCATTACCCGAGATCGCAATCTGCATAAACAAATTTGGGAGACCTTAAAACTAACGGGAAGTAATTCAAATCCCTTTGACGCCTGGATGATCAATCTCGGATTAAAAACATTGAGCATCCGAATGTTAAAACAATCTGAAAATGCGCTTCAACTTGCTACAAAACTGGAACAACTCCCAAAAATAAAACGGGTTTTTTATCCGGGATTAGCTTCCAATAAAAGTCACGTTCTGGCTTTAAAACAAATGAAGGCCTATGGTGCCATTGTAAGTTTTGAAGTAGGCGATACGCTTGATGAAGCCATTCGTTTTTGCAATGCTTTAAAACATTGTGCCATTGCACCTTCTCTTGGGGAAACGGATACAATGATTTTACATCCTGCAACAATGAGTCATCTTAAAATTCCTGTTGACCAACGTTTAAAATACGACATCAAAGATTCATTGATTCGATTCTCCATTGGATTGGAACATGTCGATGATATCCTGGCAGATATTGAACAAGCATTAATCGTTGTGTAATTCAATAACTTCCATGTTGCGGATGTTTTTATTGTCTAATGTAAATCGGACAATCGTTCTTACTTTATGAAACCCTGATTTTCCGCATGCTCCCGGATTAATGTATAACGTATGATATACGGGATCATTTGCAATTTTTAGAATATGCGAATGGCCACATATTAAAATATCAGGTTTATGCAATTTCAATTCATTGCGTAATTCCGGTTTGTATTTAGAAAAAGGTCCTGCAATATGAATCATCAGTACTTTGAAATTTTCAATTTCAAACAATTGAATTTCAGAACTATTCATTCTAATTTCTGTACCGTCAATATTCCCAAATACAGCACGCACTGGTTTAAATCTGATCAACTCATCCAATACATCCATTGAACCAATGTCTCCCGCATGCCAAATCTCATCACAATCCTTAAAGTATTTGTAGATTTTTGGATCCAGGAAGGAATGCGTATCCGAAAGCAAGCCAATCTGCTTCATCAGGATATATTCAATACGATCTTCCCAAATTGTTGCTTTGATTCCATACGTTTAAAGGCGGAATTAAAATCTGCCATATTATAAACACTATCAACGACAGGAATAATCTTATATTCATTAATAAGACTCAACATACCTGAAAACTCGGATTGACTTCCCATAGTTGAACCAAAAACAGAAATCTGCTTCCAAAACAATTGTTGTGGACTTAAATTTGAAATAATCCCATTGGTACCACCATATAAGACAATACGAGCTGCGGGTTTGCACAGCCGTGGAAATTTTGAAAACGAGTCCCCACCTGCACTATCAATAATCATATCAAATCCACCGGATAAATTCATTAGTTCGGAATCCCATTCAGAATTTGTATAATTGACACCACCGAGTGCTCCAATTTGGATTGCCTGGTCAATTTTAAGATCATCTGAAGAGCTTACATAAACATTTAATTTCAAAGCCAGGGCTAATTGTAAAATTTGCAAAGCGACTCCTCCTCCGATTCCAGTAATCAGTAAATTTTCACCTGCTTGTGGTTTGCATTTTGATACCAATGCTCTATAGGCTGTAATGCCTGCTAAGGGCAAGGCAGCAAGTTCAATATTACTCAAATGCTCAGGAGCAGTATAAATAGAATCTTCAGGCACTGAAACATACTCTGCAAAGCATCCATTTTCAGGTAAGCCTAATATTTGGAATGATTTGGCTTGAACACGAGGATCATCTCCCCAATAAAAACCTGGATTGACAATAACCCGACGGTCTTCATCATCATATCCACAGAGGTCTGAACCAAGGATTACCGGATACTTGATGCCGGCATAACGGCCTTTACTGATCCATAAATCCCTGTGGTTTAAGGCTGCATGACTGACCCGAATGATTTTAAATAACTCCTTCTGATCGGGCATTGGACAATCTACCAATTGCAATCCTTCATTTTCTGATACCAGTTGTATAGCTCTCATGGTGTAAAAATAAAAAAAGTGTCCTCCGAAGAAGACACTTATAATTATTAAACCGATATAAAAAAATCTCTAGTTAGTCAAAAGTAATTTACGAGTCCCAACAAAATTCTCCGTTTCAAGCTGGTAATAATAAATACCCGCACGGCCAATCTCTTGTTGTTGTAATGTTACTTTGTTCTTACCCTTTTCTGCCATGAATTCCTTCTTCAACATTAGATGACCTCTTGCATCAAATATTTTTAATACCACCAATTGTTTTTCAGGCACCTGAAATCCAATTTGTGTCTGCTCATTAAACGGGTTTGGCTGATTTTGATAAAGTTCGCAAGCCAATTTGTTAAGATCGGTTCCACGTTGAGCAATCGCAATATTCATAATTTGAATTTGATCATCATAGGCTTCTGCTTTCAAAATAGTTGGATTTAATTCCACCAATTGAAGTGCATTGCAAGGGCTTACGATTTTAAAGTCCATATAAAACAAGGGCTTATCAGAAGCTTTAACAGGTAATTTGCTGTCCCAGCTTATTAAAACCTGTCCATTTTGACCCTCAATTATTTTGTAATTGTTTGCATTGATTTCAAGTTCACCAGAACGTAACTGGATAAGGCTTCCATAATCAGTATTGTACTGCAGCGCAAACTGAAATCCGTTTAAATTAGATTTCCAGGTTCCATATACTGGAATTTGTACGGATGCAGCTGGAGTTAAACTTGATTTTTCCAATCCAATAACCAGGCGATCTCCTGAGCGACTTTCTCCTGAAGTTGATAATTCAGTTGTTTTTGCACTGTAGTTAACATCACCCATTTTAATTCCCATGAAATCCATGGAGCTATTAACACCCTGCAAATCTTTTAATTCATATTGATTATCCCAAGGATAATTCAACCATGGATTCTCCTGATCTGTAAAGGTCATGCTGTTCTTCACAAAAGTCCATGAATTGACTCCATCCTTAAATGAATCTGTAATGCCCAGTATTAACTTACGCAATTCTGATACATCCGCTGCTGTAATTGATTTAGAATTATTTACGTCCGCTGCAATGTACTGGTAAACAGAAGCAAATTTCTGAACACCTAAAATATGTTTCTGCAATAAAACGATGTCAGCAGTAGATACTCCATTTGCAACATCATCATTCTTGTTGGGTGTCAATTTGTAATTGTCACCTTCAGGTATGTCTACAAAAGTAAATGATCCGGTTTTTTCAGAATTTATCGAACCAAACATTACATCTGATTTCAATAATTCCAAATGAGCATTTTGCAATACTGAGCTGTTATTTGTACTAACCAATCCGGAAATTATACCTCCGTTTGTAAATTTATTTTTGCAACTATCCTGTGCACCATCTTGTAGGAACAGCTTTGTATCACAATAACTTTGATTTCCAAATAAATCTGTAATGTACATTCTAATAGTTACTGAATCTTTGATACCATTTCTGATATCAGCACAAGTAAATGTTCTATTAGAGTCTATTGGATTTACACTATATGAGAATCGCAATAAATTTTGAGGAGTACAGTTATCCTCACTTTTTTGATCAAATGTTCTAGCTGGTACTGTAATTGATTTAGTTGAAGGCATAATCACAGTAATGGCTCCTACTTTACAAATTGGAGTCGGTGCTTTACAATCTTTAATTGTAAATAATTGGTTACAAGTTGCAGTATTTGCACATGAATCAGCAACCGTCCATTCAATTCTATGTGTACCTGCGGGGTATGTTCCGCTGGCATTATTTCCTGGATTTGATGCACCAAAGGTACCATCGTTATTTAGATCTACCCGATATGACCATATTAATTTAGTAGCATCGGTACAATCATCCGTTGCACGACCAATCAATTCGATCGGGCCATCACAGGTTAAATCATTAGCACAAGCTTCCTTAGCTGAACAGGTACTGTTTTCTAAAGTAGGTGCTACTTTATTTCTTAAGTAAATTAATTGATCTCTTGTAAATAATCCGCCATTGCTTGGATTGTTGACATCATACAAGCACCAGTCAATCACTCTCCAGTGACGGATGATTTTAATGCAATAACCACCTACACTGTAAAAACGCTCATCGGTATATCCGCTGATCAGGTTGCTACAAGCTTTTTTAGATGGCAGTATTGGTTTGCCTGCAAAATCAGGATGAGCATCCACAGCTTTGCAACCATCAATAATGATATCTGCGGGCCATGAAATGGAATCACTGGTTACAGGATGTTGATTGACTACTGTAATGTATTGATCGCAAAAAGTTGCAATTCCACCGGCAGTGGTTGCTGTCCATCGTCTTCTTATAATTCCAGTTCCACATTTCCAGGTCACATACTCATCCAATTTAGTGATCGTAGTATTGGCACAAATATTTGTGGCAGTTGCACGACCTAAAAGATTCAGATCTTCTAAATTTACATCACAATCAACTGTTATTGGATTTGGACATACTATGGCAGGCGGTGTTTTTTCTTGGACAGTAACCTGAACCATGCAATCATTAAAATTTCCTTTTTTATCCCATACACGGAATACAACCATGTGAGGATTTCGGGTCAAATCTTCACAACAGAATGTTACATAGCTTCCAAAGTTGGTATTGCCAGCAATTCCGCACCAATCATTCATTCTGCGAATGGCCATTGAATCTAATTCACAGTTGTCATAACTGCCCTGATTAACAGAAGTGGCATACAATTCACCAACCCCTTGATCATTTATCGAAACTACTGTATGTTGATCGCAAATTGCAACCGGATCTAAATTGTCTACGATTAAAACTTCAACTCGACATTTTGTGCTATTTCCACATGCATCGGTAACCACATACTGAACCCAGGTTGTATCCTTTGGTAAACCAGTAATTATTGCATTTCCACCTGAATAGGTAATATGATCTGTGCGGTAGTCTCCTGCTTCAGGTTTACCATCAGGTCCAGCCAGTTTATATTCCACTGTGAAACTAGTGGATGAACAATCTGTAATTACATCTGGTGGTGGGATCGTTGCAGTTCCGGTACATTCATAATAGTCTGTTGGAAATGTAATGTAATTCCGGCTACATGAAACTATTGGAGCGCGTTCGTCAGTTACCTTAATAAACTGAACACACTCTGTCAAAGTACCTGTACACCAATCAAATATTTTCCAGTTACGTAAAAGTTTAAATGAATTTCCGCAAACCGGAATTCTTATATCTCTAAATGTAACCGCAATATGATCACAACTTACACCTGCTGGAACGCCTGTTCCTCTCCAAATCAACTTTCCATCTTTGTAAAAATCATAAGGAGATGGATTGCCGTTATCTAAAGCATTCCAACCAGCAGGATATGGGCCAAATGGATATTTGATGCTATCACACTGAAGTGGAGGTCTTTGAAAACCATCGTAATTTGGTGGACAAACTAAATTTGACAACGTAGCTTGAATAATATAAATTGAATCTATGCAATCTGTTTTATTTCCTTTACAGTCTGTTGCAACCCATTTACGCTCAACCTGAGCATATGGATAATTGTTACAACCATTTTTAAGATACGTATCGGTATAACACAATTCAACGTCGCAACACAAGTCAAAATTCTTGATGATATAGCATTGCTGATGTGTTGGATGTGCTGTGTGTGTTGCACCCATTGGCAATGGAAACCCAATCGTGTCAGGCGAATAATCTCTATTGCAAGCTACAATATATGGACTTGGATTGCATGATAATTCAGGTATAAATTTATCTTCCACATAAATCCGACCCCAGCAAGCGACACCTGAACATATATGACGTACATGCACTTTCAAGGTCTTGCCCAGATGGCTATAATCTACAACATTACCAGGAATTGGGATGTTGTTGATATTATAAACTGTAACCAAATAAGAATCATCAGGGTACAATTCGCCTTCCAACATAACGTCTGGTGTAATTAATGCCTGGCAATTTCCATTTAAAGAAACATTGACAAGATCATCACATGCCAGTGAAAAATCTCCCTCTACATATACATGTTGGCTGAAAAATCCACCGCTGCCGTTATCCAATCTAAGGATATAAATTCCCGGAACAGTTCCCCATGCAATAGTAAAACTATTTAATGGTCCTACTGGCGAGAGTAATGTGCCGCCTCCGGAAATTAATTGAATGGTCCACGGTCCTCCACTGAAATTATACGTTACAGTGGTTCCAGGACATACGCTGGTGTCTCCGCTTACATACTGTGCATTGCTTAAGTTTGCGAAAGCAAAAAGCAAGGCTATTGCTACTTGAAAACGCATTTTTTTACCAAGTACAGTAAGAAGTAAAAACCCTTGAAGAGTTTGGAAGATCTCTTTCATAATACTATTTTTTAATGGTAACTTCTTGGTCATGATTAAGAAATTTTTATATCTGTTTAATTAATTTTTAGATCTGGAATTTGGCTTTCATCCGGGAACGTTTGATTGTCCCCGGAATCAGCCTAATTACCCAAGAACCGTTTATTTTAAAATAATCATTTTTCGTGTTGAACTAAATCGATCCGCATCCAGCTTATAATAAAGTACTCCGTTTGAATTGAACTCTTCACTTTTTACTTTAAGCGTATTGATTCCTTTTTTTGCTGCTATCTCATAAGATTTCAACATCTTACCTGAAATATCATAGAATCCAATCATCACACGCTCTTCTTCAGGAACTCTGAAGTAAATATTCGTTTCACTATAAAATGGATTCGGAATATTCTGGAAAAGCTCATATGATTCATCGACTTTGTTATTGCCTGAACGATAAACCATTGCTATCTCATAATCCCCATCCAGGGTATACGCTTCTGCGGAGTAATCTTCCTGAATTACTCTCAATGAATTGTAATTGATTTGACCAACTTGCTTTGATTGACAAACTAAATAGAACAAACATTCCATGTTGGAGATCAACTTTGGTTGATTACCATTCCAACTCAGTCTGATTGTACCATCGCCTAATACATTGTAATTTGATGGGTCCATTTCCAAACCTGCACTTTCTATCGCAACCAATTCAAGAGCTCTTGTATCTAATTGTATCGCAAACTGAAGTCCATTTAAACTAAAGTCATTATTAATGCTACGAATTGGAATTTTAATCAATTCATTTTTGTCAAAATTTGCTTCACCAACTTCAAGTACCAGGTTGTGATTTGATCTGCTCACCTGGTTTTGATTTTGTAAACCGGTATTGGCTTCACCGGTAACATCACCGGTTTTAACTGATATAAAATCAGCATTCATTGCATTCTGGTTAAAATCATTCAACTGAATGTGATTTTTATAGGATGCAAAATTATCCGGGGTAATTGCCCAATTTGCATCCACAAAATTCCAGGATTTATTATTTTCGAAATTATTGTCAATACCTAATATTAATTTCCGCAACTCACTTACATCTCTTGCTGTAATGCTTCCTGAACGGTTAACATCTGCAGCAATGTATTTGTAAGGAGAATCAAGAATCTCCAATCCTAAAATGTGTCTTTGAATTTTTACTATATCTTTTGTTGAAATTCCATTTAAAGGATCTTTATCAAATTCAGGAATCAACATATAATCTTTGTGCATATTCAAATTACTGAACACATAGCTTCCTGAACCATTTGTGTTTCCAGAAGTTATTGGACTACCAGCAGATTGAACATTTACTAATACTTCAGGCGAAGGATTTTGATTGTATCCTCTGATTGCACCACCCAGATTTCCAAAAGTGGGTACATCCGGACAAGCATCCTGATTATCCTGAAGAATAATATTGGTTCTGCAAAAATCTTGATTGCCTGCTAAATCTGTAACAAACATCATAACTTCAATCGTGTCTGCCTTTCCATTAGCCAGATCAGCACAAGTAAATACCCGTGAAATATTATTCACATCACTTGAAAACGAATAGCGCAAATCTGGTTTGTCTGTACAGTTGTCTGATGAACCTGCATTAAAATCTTTTGCCCATATGGTAACCGTTCCATTATTTTGCATGATTACCGTTACAATTCCAGGCAAACAATAAGGTGTAGGTTGTTTACAATCAACTACTGTGATTAAATAACTACAAGTCGATTTATTACCACACTGATCTTCTACTGTCCAGGTGATTCTATGAACGCCTTGACGTAAATCATAATAAAATTTATTATTTGTCCCAGCAATTATTCCAACACCATCATTATTAATATCTAATTGATAGGTCCATCTCAATTCATCCTGAGGAGTACATTTATCTGATGCGGTTGCCTCCAGTAATACATTCACAGAACAATCAGATTGAATGCAATACTGTTTGTTTTCACATGAACTTGTAAAATTCGGAGCTTCCGTATTGTTTATTTTAATAACCTGGGTATGATACCATACTCCAGTAGGATTTGGCAATGCAGCCGGATTATAAGTACACCAGTCTATTACTGTCCATGTCCTTAAAATTTTATAACAAACTCCTTCCACATAATTAAAAGCAAGATCTGAATGCGAAGAAATTGGCTGATTGCACGCATCTCTATTTTTATAAGCAGGTTTGCCGGTAATGCTTGGATCCGGACTATCTGTACAACCTGTCAATAAAATATCCGCAGGCCAAATAATATCATTACTTGAAAATGGGCTGTTATCATAAACTGTAATAATTTGAGTACATGAATCTCTCAGTCCTCCATTATCAATAGCTATGAATTCCCTGACTATTGTTCCTACATTACAGCTTGATAAATTATTGGATACTCTGGTTTCTAATCGTACTGTGCAATTATCTGTGGCGGTTGGCACACCAAATGCATTCAAATTACTCAAATCTGTTCCGCAAATTACTGCTACATTTTTTGGGCAAGTGATTTTAGGAGGTAATTTATCCTGAATAAATGCATCAATCATACATTCGCTGCTATTTCCTGATGCATCAATAACTCGCAAAACAACAACTACTGGAACCGTAGCAGATACATCTGCACAACAAAATTCTTGTTCGGTTTTAAAAGTATTTGTTCCACAAGGTCCAGGATCCATTCTTCTAACTTCAAAATGAACTGGTCCACAATTATCATGACTGCGATCATCAAACACTGAAGCTGGAACTATTGCTTTTCCATTTGAACCTAAAGAAATTACAGTTTTTTGCTGACAAACTGCAACCGGTGGTGTATGATCTGTTACTACGATATCAAACTGACACACTGTAGAATTACCACAACCATCTGTAATTACATAATATATCCAATTACAACCCAAAGGCATATTATCTACTCGGTATCTTCCATCTGCAAGCTTTGTAATATTTTTAGTATCTCCCTGACCAGGAATTGGTGTACAATCCAATGGATTGGTTGCAGGTAAATGCTTAACATAATAAGTCCAACCAGAACAATTTTCAATCACCAAAGGAATGGTATTGGAATCTATCGCAGTGGTAGGCGTCCAATCGAGCGGAACAGGTAAAATCAAAGATCCTGTACATGACCATGGATTGGTATTAACTGTATAATTTTTAGGACAGGTTACTATAGGTGGTTGATCGTCAACTACTTTGATTTGCTGTATCCAATCAATTCTAAACGAAGGATTACACCAATCTAAAATTATCCATCTGCGCAATAATTTATAAGTTCCCTTACAAACTTGTAAGGTATCATCTGTAAAATCATATTGAATGTTACCACAAAAAACTCCTGAGGGACTTCCTGTTCCAGATGGAGAGGTGTCCGGGAATCCATTGCTTAATTTCGTCCAGTTTCCATCACATTTCAACATTGGCAAGTTACCTGGCTGACCATCGTAATGTCTAGGCAAAGTAATATCAGCCAATGTGCCTCTTCGTAAATCAATGGTATCAATACAACAAGCTGTAAAGCCTCCTGGATCTCTTGCACACCATTTACGATAGATGGTAGCACTCAGTGAATCATTGGAACAATCATATTTTACCAGACTATCTTGATAGGTCAAGTAAACAATACCACAAGAGTCTATGTGACGAACTATGTAAGGATACACACTTTGATCCACAAAGGATGTATTGACTGGAAATCCCAATGCTTGTGGTGATGTATTTGCTGCACAACTGATGGTATCGCGAACCCGGCAATTTAAAGCTGGTGGGGTTTTATCTTCTAAAATCATATATCCCCAGCAGTTATTATTGCATACTACATTCCGTACATTAACTTTTAATTTCTTATTTAAATACGATTGGTCTAAAGGAAGATTAACCTTTTTGTTACCATCATATATTGTAACTTCAAAAAATCCAAGATCTGCACAATCAGAATACTCCCCTTCCAAAATCATTGCAGCCAGTATTTGTGCTTCACAAACACTGTTTACTGAAATTTGAACCTGATTGTTACAAGCCAATTGACAATTAGTCCAACAATCCGGAATGCTTACAATGTTAGAGTTAATAATGGTTTCAGGTGCACCCGGACCATGACTTACACTAAATTGATTGTTTAAAGGAGATGGGGCACCTGGAATTCGTGGGTTGACTTCATAAGTAACACTATAAGTCACTTCTGAATATCCAACCGGAATATTAAAAAACACTCCTGACCCATCGGTCAAATTATGGTTTGGAGCGATGCCCGTATATCCAGGATTTATGGTACCTGCATTCATCGGATCTGTTGCTGAAACAATTTGAGGTGTTCCAACTACACGAATAAAAGCAATGCCCAAATTTGATGGTAAGGATGGCTCATCAAAAACATCAACACTGGTGGTTATTGGACATGTGTTTCTCAGATGCAAATGATACGTGACATCAATGTTACCAACAACACCACTGGAAGCTGGTGCAACACCAATCAATGTTTTTGTCAAATCTAAACACTGAGCATCGGCTTGCTGCATGGCTGCCCATGTTAACAGCAAGACTGCAATCATTTTCTTCATCTGAAACAAGCTTAAAGCCTGACTCCAGATCGATAATTGCTTTGGGTAAAATAATTTGCTCATCTTGAATAATTTATTTGTTTTAGTATTTATCTTTTTACAATATGAATGACAATTTTTGAGATCCTCAAACGGTTCTTTGAGGGTATAATGAGTTTTGATTATTAAAACTTTGGGGGTAAAAACGGGAGTATAATTAGAAAACGATCTCTTTATTCAACAAGAAGCATCTTCCGTATGGCTCGATGTCCCTCCATTTCCAATTGGTAATAAAGTACACCAGCCCTGTTAAGTTCCCGCTTATCGATTTCCACAGTGTGGAAACCTGATTTATAGAATTGGCTTAGATTCATTAGTATGCGCCCATCCACATCCGTTACTTTCAATCGCACTTCACCATCGCGTGGAAGTTGAAATGAAATATTGGTGGATTGACTAAATGGATTCGGTTGATTTTGAAATAAATAGAATCCATTGGTCGAAACATTATTGTTATCGTAGAATTTTAAAGACAGGTCAAATGCTTCGGTGTTTTCACCATATGCTTCAGCTTTAAAATTATTATTCATTAAGGTCATGCTTCTGCTAAGCTCTCCCTTTCGGCTTGCTTTAAAAATCAATGTAAATAACGTCTGATTAGCATCAATTCCGTTAACCTGCTCCCAGCTCATCCGCATTTTACCATTCGCAAAACCATTGCTGATAAAATTAGATGCATCCAGTTTAACAGCACCTGATTCAATGTCTACGAAACTTAAACTGGAAGGATCGAAATTGAATTCAGATTGCATACCGTAAATAGTATGTGCTGCATTTAATCTCACTGGAACACGGACTAAATCATTTAAGGAGAAACTTATATCAGGAACCGCTAATTCCATGACATTTGAATTTCTGGATTGTGAATTACCAAATTGACTCGTACGAGCATTTCCACTCACATCTCCCATTTTAACTGCGATAAAGTTATTGTCTAATTTATCATTGCTAAACTGGTTAATCGCACTGTTTTCATTATATGGCCATGGATGATTGACATCAGCAAATACTTGGCTCGCATTTACAAATTTCCAAGATTTATGATCTATAAAATCTGTAGTGACTCCTAAAATCAATCGTCTCAGATCAGATACATCTTTCGCTGTAATTGATTGTGAATTATTAACATCAGCTGCAATCAACTTATAAGGTGAATTCAACAACTGCAATCCTAAAATATGTCTTTGTATTAAAACAATATCCTGCGTAGTCACTCCATTCAGTGGATCATCTGTTTTTTCAGCAGATAATATATAATTTTCATTCAATGGAATTTGAATAAATGAATACTGTCCATCAGGTCTGGTCATTTCATACTTAGTCATTGCCGGAGAATTTGAATTTAAGGTAACCATCGCATTTTCAACTTTGCTATTTGCTTCATTGAAAATATTTCCTGCAAGATTACCTGTAGAACCACCTCCGGTCAAATTATCTAAACACGCATTGCCTAAGCCATCCTGTATGATCACTTTTGTATCACAATAATCATAATTTCCATACTCATCGGTTACATATATGCTAACATCAAAAGATTCTGACACACCATTTCTTATTTGAGAACATGTATATGTTCTTGATCTATCTGATGGATCTACAGAGAATGAATAATTCAATCTTTGAGGCGGTGTACAATTATCAAAACTTTTAGCATTGAAATCGGATGCCCAGATTGTAATTTGTCCATTTGAAGGCATAATCACGGTTATTATACCAGTTACGCAAACCGGTGAAGGTTTCTTCCGATCCAGAATCGTAAATAAATAGTCACATAAGGTCGAATTTCCGCACTGGTCGGTTACCGTCCATTTGATACGGTGTGTTCCTACTGGATAGGTACCACTTGCATTATTTCCAATTCCAGTGTAATCGATTGACCCATTATCACTTAGATCAATTTCATAGTTGTAAAC
This sequence comes from Saprospiraceae bacterium, assembly GCA_016714025.1. Classification (NCBI taxonomy): domain Bacteria; kingdom Pseudomonadati; phylum Bacteroidota; class Saprospiria; order Saprospirales; family Saprospiraceae; species Saprospiraceae bacterium. The sequence continues at coordinate 106,190 of JADJOB010000001.1, forward strand.
CAATTGAGCAGGTTGACAATCATCAATTGCAGATGCAACTAAGGTTGCAAAACCATTACAATCTGATGAAGTGCTTTCAAATGAAATATCTGCACAGCTGCTCGTGAATGTTGGCGCAATTGAATTCTTTACTTTTATAACCTGAGTAAAGGACCATCTTCCATAACCTGTTTTACTGTCATAAATACACCAATCAACCACAGTCCATTTACGCAATACTTTAAAACAAACATTTTCAACAATACTAAATACCTGATCGTCATAGGTAGCCAATATATTTGAACAAGTCAAATTGGTTGGCCAGCTCGGTTTGCCGGTAACATTTGGATCAATGGCTGCATGACATCCATTCACTTCAATCGGAGATGCAGGCCAGCTAATCGCTCCATTAAATGGTGTTGAATCAACCACTGTGATATACTGATCACAAGTATAAGGAGCATTAAAATCATCGTAAAAAGTATATCTTCGTAAAATATTACCGACGCCACAATGATTTAAAGCATAACTTACAGATGAATCAATATGAAGATTGCAATCTTCAATTACGAGTCCATCGTAACCCCATAAATGAGGTTGAACAAATTTATCATACGTTGGATCAAATAGTTTAATAACTCTTCTTTCCGCTGCAGTTCTTCTATAGGTTCCAAAAACAGCTAAATTTGAATAATCAAACTCACAACTGATTGTTATATTAGGTAAGCAATCTACAACCGGTGGTTTTTTATCTTGAACAATTACACGTACCATGCATTCATTTGTATTTCCTGCAAGATCCGTTACCTCCAAAACTACCAGGGTTGGGTTATTTGGTATGTCATTGCAACAAAACTCAACATAAGGACCGAATTGATCATCAGCTTTAATAGGACTTGGACAATTACCTGGAGTCATACGTCGAACACGGAATCCTCCCATGGCACAATTATCATGCGAACCATCATCAAATGTTTCTGCATACACTTTTGCTGAGCCATCATCTGTCAAAGCAACAACTGTTTCCAAATCACATACTGCAATTGGTTTGGTTTTTTCAATTACAGTTACTTCTGTGGCACAGGTATCGCTATTTCCACAATTATCAGTACCAATAAACAATACCCATGACAAACCTACAGGGATGTTTTTTACTTTATATAGGGTCTCACTTAATTTTATAATACCATCTGCAGATGCATTTATTGCTGAAGGAGGGATTGTAGTATCTAATACACCTCTTTTAATTAATACCTGCCAGGTGATGTGTGAACATTCTTTAAATGCTTGTGGCACTTCAATGGTGGTCTCTCCTTCACAACTGTTGGGTAATGTTACAATGGTTTGATTTAAAGAACAAGTCAGAATTAAACGATCATCAATAACTTTAATTACTTGAATACACGTCGTGGTTCTTCCTGTACACCAATCTGCGATGATCCATTCTCTTAGAATTTTATAAGTTCCTTCGCAAACTTTTAATTTAATGTCATGGTATGTAAAATCGAGATTGCGACAATGTACAAATGTTGGATAGCCGGTTTCATCCGGATGTGGATTTCCATTTCCATCCTTTAAATATGGATCACTGCAACTTAAAGCTGCATGTTGGATATTATCATAATTGGGTGGACATATTACTGCTGTTATGTCACCAATACGAATTAGAATTGTATCTGAACAATTCGTAATATTACCATAAGAATCGATAGCAGTCCAATCTCTAAAAACTGTATCAATGTATGGAACAGGCGGTGGACAATTTGCATGAACCAATCGATCCACATAACTCAAGGTTACCGGACCGCAATTATCATATGCTGAATTGGCTGTGTAATATGTTCGGGGACCAATGGGCGTAGGATTAACTCCGCCTGGTGGAACAGGAAAACCTAAATTTTCTGGTGCATAAGCTGCGTCACAATTAATTGTGTACGTTGAGCAAGCCAATTTTGGCTTTATTTTATCTTCAACTAAAATATAACCCCAACAATAATTGCCAGAACAAATATGCGTAACATATACAATGTAATATTTTCCAATATTAGCACCATTGACATACGGACTAGAATTTAGTGGGATTCTAGTGATTGCATCAACAATTGTTAAAGAATAATCCAATGAATCAAAGGGACCTTCTAAAAACATACTAGGATAGATCAATGCACTGCAAAATTCATCAAGCGATACATTCACTGTATCGTTACAATTCATTTGTGGTGCAATCCTATTTGAAAGATGTATGTTAAAGGTATCCGTACAAGCATTGCCCGGAGGATTAATTACTTGAAAATACATGTTGTAGTTTCCTGGTGTGTTTCCCCAAACTACTCTGAATCCTGGTATAGCAGGATCAAATATAGCTGAGGTAAAACCTCCAATCGGTGAAACAGACAATTGATACGTGAATGCTGCATTATACGTACCAACTCTAAATCTAAATGTATCCACTTCACTATTACATACTACTGATGTAACACCCGTTAATGGAGAAGGATTCCCGCATGCTTGTTGTGCTGTGGAACTATTTATTGCAAAACTTACAAAAAGTAAAAACTGCAATAAATACTTTCCCAAGGCAAACTTAATGTCTCGTGTAAGTATTGGTTTATTCATATCCGTATATTTATAAAATTCGTTTTTGCTCATTAATATTCATTCAGGCACAAATGGCCTGAAACCGTTTATGTGTAAATCTGGGTGGGGGGTAGGTAAAAAACGGGACTCCTTCAAAAAGGATTATCACCGATTCTCTTCTGAATAATTGCAACTAACATTCCAAAAAATGAGTGCCGAATTTTACTATTGTAGAATAAATCTAATTTAAATAGATTACTATTTGTACTAATATATTAGTTACTTGAAAACTTGATTTTATACTTTATACAAAGTATAGATGGGGAAAAAAAAATTATATAAAAATATTTTAGGGCATTTTAGGGATTCATAAATCTACCCTTCCCATTGACTCCTTAAAAACATAAGCTGCTCATTATCAATAATTAGCATAAAAAAAAGGGCGCAAGGATTCCCTTGCGCCCTCAGGCTTAATATAATTTTAAAAGGTTTACCCTTTAATTAATCCATAACCAACATGCGTTTTGTTGCTGTAAAGTTTAAAGCATCCAATTGGTAATATAAAACACCACTGGCACTTAGCTCAGTGCGGTTTATTTTAACTGAATTTAAACCTTTCAACCCATTCAATTCATAAACTCTGATCACTTTGCCTGTAACATCATATATACTCAATTTTGCAGGGCCCGCTTCTGGCAGTCTATAATTAATCACTGACTCTTTAACAAATGGATTAGGTGTATTTTGATATAACTCAAAGACGCCACTTTCTACAAGTCCTTTTTCAGTACGGATATTCAACAAGACATCTTTTATCTGCAAGTTGCTACCATAAGCTTCCGCAGCAGTAACATCATTGGTGATCGCTAATAAATTACCAATATGAGCAGAACCTGTTGCATGGAACACGACTGTAAACAATGTGGTTTTTGAATCTATACTCACCGGGGTTTTATTATTCCAGCTGGTGGTTAGAATACCAGATTCTACACGGTTAATTCCAAAATTGGATTCATCTACCGCCAATGCACCTGACTCAACTCCTGCATAAGACAAGAGATTTGCATCGAATTTCAAAGTAAACTGATATCCAGAGATGCCAGTAAAATCACTTGCTTTAAATTGAAGTTTATAGACTTCACCGGCAACAACAGGAATATTGTCAAGTTCAAAATGAAGTTGGCTATTGTTACGGCTGGTTGAACCAGTGAAATTGTGTCCACGGGCATTATTATTAACATCACCCATTTTAACAGCTATAAAATTCTCAATCTTTTCAGTTGCAGTTGGCATTGGAACAATTACTTCACGAGGTGCATTCCATGGATTGGTAGCATCCATAAAATGATCTTTAGGAATAAAGGTCCAGGAATCAACTTTGCTAAATTGATTTGAAACACCTAAAATCAACTTTCTGATTTCAGAAATATCTGCCGCAGTAATTGATGAACTGTTATTGACATCAGCAGCAATCAATTTATATGGACTGTTCAAATCCTCAATGCCTAAAATATGGCGTTGAATTTTTACAATGTCTGCTGTTGAAACACCATTCAACGGATCATCTGTTCTTCTTGGTTTTACAACATATTCCTGAGCAACTCCATAATTTAAATCACCAAATAAGTAAAGTCCATTACTGGATGTAGTCATTTGTTTTTTCATTACAGTTGACTCAATCAGTTGAACATCTGCATCCTGAGTTCCTTCATCATTCAATGTTTTTAATTCTCCGGTAATTTTTCCGAATGAACCCACATCAGGACAAACATTGTGTGGATCCTGGATAACAATGGTTGTTTTGCAACAATCTTTATTTCCTTCTTCATCTTCTACACATATAGTAACCGGAATAATTAATTCATCATTTATTTTACTGGATACAAAATCTTCACAGCAAATCGTAACGCTGTCTGAACCAAAGTCATCAAAATAAATTCTTAAATCTTCAGGATCAGTACAGTTATCATAACTACCAGCATCCAGATCTCTTGCCCATAAAGTGACACAGCCGCTACTTGGCATTACTGTAGTAATGACTCCTACATGACAATAAGGTGTTGGAGCTTTGCAGTCTTTAATTTCAAACAACTGACAATTAGCTGCTAAGTTTCCGCAACCATCCTCTACATACCAACATATCTTATGGATACCAATTGGATAGCTACCACTTGCATCAAATGGATTTAATTCATCATCAGCTAATGGATTGTGATGTTTTAATGGCGTACGGCCGGCAGCGTATTCTTTTTTAGTTAAAGGTCCAACAGCATAATCAAAGCCAGAGTGTACCCCTATTCCATCGTTAAAAATATCAATTTTATAATCGTAGGATAACCAATCAAGCGGACTGCAATTATCTGTAGCATCTACTGTAATCGTAATGTGACCATAACAAACATTATTTGCTGCATTTTTTACTGCAGGTTCACAATCTCCAATTTCAACTGAAATAACCGGTTTGTCTGTATCATGTACTTTAATGATTTGCAGATAAGACCAACGACCTTTCACAGGATCAATGCTTGGATCGTATTGGCACCAGTCAATTACTGTCCAATGACGTAATACTTTAAAACAAGCATCCGGTTCAATTGTAAATATTTCATCTGTATATTCAATACTGATCAATGCGCATAAATCATCTGCATTGTTTTCAATAACAGGTCTTCCTAATAATGGATTATCCGGATTAATATCAGCTCCGCATCCATCAATAGTAGTTGCTTGACCTGTGCAATTGCCCGGCCAGGTAATGTCATCATCCGGATCGCAATTATCGGCACGGTTGATATAAAATGGATCACAATCGACCACCCAAATAATTTGAGTTCCTGTAACACTGATTCCATTAGGGCCTCTTGCAACAATGGTTCTGGTAAGTTGACCTTGACCACATTCGCGATTGTCATTTACAGATATGGAATAATTGGTACCACAAGCACCTAAAACAGTTCCGTCAAATCCCCAAACCAATTCATACTTTCTATCATAATGAGCTGTATCAAATAGAAAACGATAATATTCACATGCACGATTCCATGCAGGTGGGTTTGATGGTGGTGCCCCGGGCACATAACCTGGATATCCTGTAATATCATTTCGAACACAATAATTATAGCAAACCAAATCATTGGTTACCACTTTGTGTCTTTGACTTAAATCATTTACAACTCTACCAAAAGTAGCATCATTTGGATCTGTTAATTTATCAACATCAAACCAGAACCAGCAACTTACTACGATATTTGGTGGAGGAACCACAGTTGGAACGCTTTTATCTTGTACTTCCACTTCTATCATGCAATCGCTGAAGCGATTGAACAATGGCCCACCTGGGTTCATTCTGTTAGGAGCAATAGGTCCTGTACCAGGATCGCGATCAAACACCCTTAGAACAACCATGATTGATTTACCAACATCGGTACAACAGAATTTAACATGATCATCAAAATAAATTTGATTTCCATCTAATACTGCATTATCGTCTCCATTTACAGATGCGCAATTCGTTCCATTATCTGCTTGGTTTGCATTGCTACCATTATTCGTTCCACGCAATTGCTCCATGCGTATTACTTTAAAGAAGATATGTGGTGCGCAATTATCAAAACTTCCCTGATTTAAATCTTTCGCAAATACTTTTCCAAAATTTTCACCCGGACTTTGATTTCCATTGATACTTACCACAGTCTTTTGATCACATACTGCAACAGGTGGCACATTATCTACAACATTGACTGCAACTCTGCGTTTGGTAATATTTCCACAACAATCTTCAGCAACGATATAACCATTCCATACGCCTGGTTCAATTCCAATTATCACATAACCCGCATTTTCATCACCCAATACAGTTCCATTTTCTATTTCAACCGTGTAATGAATTTCATTGCTGCAATTATCCAACAACCATGGCTTTGGAACTTCCCATCTACCGGTGCATGTCCAAACTTCCATATTTACATTGACAGTGTCAGGATACAAGACTTGTGGTCCATATCTATCAATCACTTTAATAACTTGATTGTGCCCTCCAACGATTGAAGTACACCAATCAAGAACGGTCCATTTCCTCAATACTTTATAACATCCAATAGGACCAGCATCGCATCCTGGTTTTGCAACATCAATAATGATGTCCTGGAAGTTGATTCCTAAATTAGAACAACCACTACCAGTTGGATATCCTGTTCCAGCCCACATAACAACTTCATCAGGTCCCCAACAAACAGGATTATTAGGCCTCCAGCTTGGATGTGCAGGATAATAAATTGGCCAAGGACTTGGATGTCCTACATACAATCCAGTATCTATACAATTCCAGCCAAGAACTCTTGGTAAACGTTCTCCAGCCAAATCCCCATTTGGACTTGGTAAAAATCCACCTGTAGCAAACCAATGTGCTGAATCCAGAATGTACCCATCTACACAATAAGGATATGCTAAATAATGAGGTGTATAATCTTTTGTAGTATTTATTTTCTCATCACATGCTAACGCAGGTTCATCGATATCATCATAATTTTCCGGAACACCCACGTCATTTAATGTTGCCAATCCTACTGTAATGGTTTGTGAACAAACAGCTTTATTTCCTGAACCATCTATTGCGGTCCAGGTACGCACAATCCGCTCTTCATAACCAACAGCACATCCACCTTGGGTAACAACATCTTTGTATGTTAAAGAATAGCTTCCACAATTTTCAGTAACACGTGTAGTTCCTAAAAATGCCGGAGTGAGTTCTGTGGTTCCACAAGTAACGCAGGTATCTCTTGCACAAACTAAAATTGGTGCAATTTTATCTTCGATTGTTAAATGACCCCAACAAGAATTACCTGTTGCAGGATCTCTAACGGTAACTTTTATTTCTCTTCCAATATCTTGAATACCTACTTGAACTCCCGGAACGTTGGGTTGACGGTCAATCAAAATATTGGTAATCCAATCTCTTAATTCAACTATATATAAATCATAGCATTTATAAGGTCCGCCAGACAGTACTTCATCTGCGCTTATAGTAGCGAAACAATTTTCATCCAAACTGATTTGAATTTCGTCATGGCAAGTTAATTGAGTTACTGTATTAGGGTATGCATTAACACACACATCAAATTGACAAGTTGATTTATTTCCAGCTGCATCGGTTGCTTCATAACACAAGGTTTTGCATCCTACTGGAAAATAAGATCCCGGACCATAAGGCTGGCCACAAGTTTGAACAACTGGCACCATTCCTAAAGTTGCCGGATCAATTCTTGAGTACAATACATCACCGGGAAATCCAAATGGACTGCAGGCGATCCCAAAATTTGCACCAGCAAGATTTACAGAGATAACTCCTATACCTCCTGCAGGTGAATTGTGAACTGGATTAATAGCAATGATACTATCACCATAATTTCCACCTGAGCAGGTACCAAAACCTGGTAGGTTCATGCTGTAACCTGAATTGATCGTACCTAAAATTCCAAATCCTCTTAATTCACCTGGGTTTAATATCATCCCTTTATCATCATTTGCAACTTGGGCTACATTGCCTGAATTATTACAAATAGGAGCATTCCGACTTCCTGCAACCGGTTTAGATAAATAAATTGTGTCTTTAAACAACCCAGCGGTACCTGCGGTCCAGGCTGAAGTACGCACAGAATCAGCAACACCGGTCGTTTTAATTAATGACCAGGCTGATTTAGGCATATTATTTAAACAAGTTTGACCAGTTGGCCATCCGCCGGTTGGCGCAGCTCTCCAGGAAGTATTAGCAGTATTTCGGGTATAAACTTCGTATGTACCGGCAGTACTGGCAGATCCACCTGTAAATGCAGCTGAAAATCCACGTATATAAATTGGGCAATTGCTTTTATTTCTAATGTCAAAAAAGTAACCCCCACTATCTCCGCAAGCATTAATCCCGCAGAAATTTTGGAAAAACTGATTACAACCTCCTGACAAGGCATTTTGTCCAAAAACAAGAGGAAACGGACAATCATCCATGGCCATAAACATAGGAGCATTCCATGCAGCTTCACATTCACCAGGACCTAAATTGATAGTGATTCCTTTGGTTGGACAATTCAATATTACAGGTGGAATGCGGTCATTGACGTTAATTTCTTGTACCGTGGAAATTTCTTCACAGGTATATTTATTAATACTGGACCATTTTATTTTGGTAATTCCATTTGGCAATTCAACTTCTCCACCACATTTATGATTGATGTCATTGATTGCCCGGATATTTGATTGAGGAATTCTCAATTCGATGTCTAGCCAACTTTCCTGACAAAATGGGAAAGACTGTCCATTGGTTATCAATGAATTAGGTAATATTTTCCAACGCAATCCCCCTTGGATTTGCGAATTGAATTCGCAAAAGGACATGGTGCAGCTGCTTTCAACAACCTGACAATCCAAACCTCCTACCCTGCAAATGATGGTTCCATTTTCATCCACCAATACTAAATCTTCAAATGGTCTGGCACTTAAATCGCCAATTGCAGTCATAACTATGGTTACATCAGCGCAACCTGCTGCAGGAACGGTTTCAAAAATGGTCAACGTTGAATCTAAATGAACCCCTCCAGGTGGGAATTCCCTGAAATTTAATTCAAAATGTTTCTTTACTATTGCTGGTTTTGCATTTGGATCCGGAATGCATCCACATTCAGGCAACACAAAATCAGGACATTCCAATGCCACTTTCCCGGCACAACTGGAGGTGAGTCCTTGCGGCGGAAATGCTGCAAACTGGCAATCTTGGGCTAAGCTTGTTTGGGCAACAAGAATTCCCAGGAATAAGTTGAAATACAAAATTGAACGTTTCATGAATTTGGTTATACTATTAAATAAATTCGTCTTTAATACTCATTTTAAAACACAGTTAAACCCTATTCAGCCTAAAACCTAAAGACTTTGATTTTAGACAAATAGAATTAAACATCAAAGAACTCAAGCAAAATGAAACGCTTTCAAATGCCTAAGACCTTGATTAATAATAATTTACAAATATGACTTTGGAAGAGTTGCTTCGTCTCTATCAAAAATCAATTAGTAGGACCTGACTTAACAGAATCCTTTCACCTAGCAAAAATAACACAGCATTTTGAAATACCAAATTATTCACAGCTTTTTTATTAGTATGATATATCGGAAACTACATATATAACTTTTTTAAATACAGTTCGAAATTTCCAAATACTGTTTTTTGCCAAAAATTAACTTCAAAGCAACTGATTGACTTACTTTTACGTACACTGTAGCATAAAACTATATTTTGATTAAAAATCACCACATGCGATTTAAAAACCTCCTTCTCAGCTTAAGTATTTTATTCCTGGGTACAGGGCTATTTCCTAAAGTTCAAGCCTGTGAATTATTTGATTTGGTGATCACCAAAACCAATTGCAATCCAGACAAGAAATTTGCCGTTAAAATCAACTTTGGTTACAGAGATGCAGGCGATTTTTTTACAATTACTGGAAATGGAAAGAATTACGGCAAATTTGCCTATTCCAAACTGCCAATTATAATTGATGGGTTACCGGGTGATTGTTCAACGGTTTATGAATTTGTAATCACAGATGTTACTAATCAATCTTGCCAAATTGCTAGGGAATTGGGGAAAGTATGCTGCGAGTCCAATTGTGAATTATTTGACTTGAAATACGATAAATCTGATTGTGATAGTAACAATCGATTCAAATTACTTTTCACTTTTAAATATCAAAACACTTCCAAATGCTTTAGATTAAAAATAAATGATCAAAATTACGGGGAATTTGAATACAGCGCTTTACCACTAAACCTGGGTCCCTTTGAAGGAGATTGCATTACTAAAAGGTTGATTACCATTGTTGATTGTGACAAACCCGAGTGCCAGGCCCGGATCGAAATTCCTGAAATTTGTTGTCCTGAAAAATGTAAAATTTCAGATTTGAAAATTGAGCGCACAGCCTGCGATTCGGATAAGATGTTTTATGCTAAAATTGCCTTTAAAGCAACCGGCGTTTCAGATAGCTTCTTTTTAAAGGCCAACAACCGTTTAATGGGAAAATTCAAATACGGTGAGGCATTTTATAAAATCGGCCCACTTCTAGGTGACTGCGTTACAAAATACAATTTTCTAATTGCAGATCACAGAGATCTTTCCTGTGCCACCGATACCCTTTGGGGACCTGTTTGCTGCGACACAATTCAAGAACCTTGTAAGCTGTATGATTTAATTGTTGAAAAAACGGATTGCACACCTGACAAACTGTTTTATGTTGTTCTTAATTTTAAAAATCGGAATTCATCAGATTGTTTTAAGGTCTCAGGAAACGGGAAATTTTATGGTGAATTTCCCTACAGTTCTTTGCCATTAAAATTAGGGCCATTTCAAGGTGATTGTAAAACCGAATATGAATTTGTAATTAAAGATTGTAAAGACGAGCGCTGTGGACTGGAAAAATTTATAGGTAAAGTATGCTGTGACACAGTGCCTCCTGAACCTTGCAAATTATTTGATCTGAATGTTACCCGACTTGAATGCAATAATGACAAACAGTTTTATCTGAAAATTAATTTTGGACACAACAATACCTCCGATTGCTTTAGGGTTTCCGGAAATGGAAAAGTCTATGGAGAATTTCCGTATACTTCCTTGCCTTTACTTTTAGGCCCATTACCGGGTGATTGTAAAACAGAATATGAATTATTTATCCAAGATTGTAAAGACCCTCATTGTTCCCTCGAAAAATTCATTGGTAAAGTCTGCTGTGACAGTGTCCCGCCAGAGCCTTGTAAGTTGTTTGATTTAAATGTTACCCGATTGGAATGCAACAACGACAAACAATTTTTTCTGAAAATTAATTTCGGCCACAACAATACTTCTGATTGTTTTAAGGTTTCCGGCAATGGTCATGTTTATGGAGAATTTCCATACTCTTCCTTGCCTTTACTATTAGGCCCGTTGCCAGGAGATTGCAAAACCGAATATGAACTCGTTATAAAAGATTGTAAAGATGAACGCTGTGGACTTGAAAAGTTTATTGGCAAGGTTTGTTGTGATAGTGTGCCACCCGGACCCTGCAAATTAAGTGGATTACGTTTTGAAAAATCTGTATGCGATGCAAATGGTAATTTTTATGTTTCATTCAATTTTGATCATACCAATACATCGGATTGCTTTAAAATTCAAGGAAATGGAAGAACTTATGGTGAATTTAAATACAGTCAACTTCCTGTAAAAATTGGCCCATTACCTGGAGATTGTAAAACTGAATATGAGTTTTTAATCGTTGATTGTGCAGATCCACATTGTTCACTTGTCAAAGACCTTGGAGTTGTTTGTTGTAATACCGCTGATTGTAAAATTTCAAATGTAAGTGTTGCCAGAACGCATTGTGAGGGTGAACGGAAATTCTACGCAATTCTCAAATTTAATTATATAGGAACTTCAGAATGTTTTAGGCTGCGTGGCAATGGCCATGATTATGGTGAATTCCGTTATGCTAATTTACCGATAAAAATTGGTCCGCTTACGGCTGATTGTAACACTCCCTATGAATTTGTAATTGAAGATTGCAAGAAAAATGAATGCAGAGCTGAGGCTTTCTTGGGCAAAGTATGTTGTGATTCCACGGATGCTAAAATTTATGAATTAACGATGACTCGTTCTGATTGCGAACCAGACTCCACCTTTAATGTCAAATTTGGATTCCGCTACAGAGAAGTTTCCGATTCCTTTGAAATTTTTGTAAATGGCCGATTAATTAAAACGTTTGCGTATACACAAGTACCCGTCGTGGTGGGACCTTTTAAAGCAGATTGTCACACTATTTATAAATTCCGCATCAGAGACCAGAAGGACACAACCATTTTTACAGATCGATATATAGAAAGACCCTGTTGTAAGCCTCAAGGAGAGCCTTGTCGAATATTTGATGTCAAAGCAACCCCATTAAATTGCACAGGCCCTGATGAGTATGCTTTGAAAATAGATTTTAAATATCAAGGTACAACCAACGCATTTTTTGATGTATTTGACCGAACAAAAAATATTGGATTTTTTAGATTTGATTCTTTGCCCCTTATTATCAATAATTTTAAACAGAGTGGCAGGGATTTCGACTTTATAAAAATTTGCGAGAATGATAATCCGGGTTGTTGTTCTGTTGTTGAATTTCGAACCATAGATTGCATCAGCAATGATCCTTCTAAATTTAGTATTAAACGGTTGATCGTTAATAATTCATCAGGTACCGTTGGCTTATTTTCTGAGCAATTAATTCCTGCAGACCTTAAATTGGAATTGTTTAATCTTGAAAGTAAACAAATTCCAATTATTCAATTGGAATCAGGTCCTCATGAAATATTGATTTCAACTGAAAATTTAAGTACCAACGTGTATTTTATACGAATTAAAGATTCTACAGATTCAAAGACTTATAAATTTTTCCATTTACGATAGAAATCGTTTGGATCCTATTCCTTTTAAAACCGGGGCTTGCTCCCGGTTTTTTTTATTTTAGGAAGTTCGTATCAGCAATTATTCAGACATTTGCACGATGTTTAAAATAGCTCAAAGGGCCCAGTTAATGACTGAGTCTGCCACTTTAAAAATGGCACAACTTGCCAGACAAATGACAGCTCAGGGCCATGATGTCATCAATCTGAGTCTGGGTGAACCTGATTTTGATACTCCTGATCATATAAAACAGGCTGCAATTCAAGCCATAAGAGATGGATATACCAAATACACACCCGTTGCAGGGACCCTGGAATTGCGTCAGGCCATCTCTAAAAAATTTAAAAAGGACAACCAACTCCATTACAGTCCGGAAGAAATAATCGTTTCAAATGGGGCCAAGCAATGTTTTGCTAACCTATGTTTTGCGCTTTTGGAAGCTGGAGATGAGGTGGTGTTGTTTTCCCCATATTGGGTATCCTATTACGAAATTATTAAATTGGCTGGAGCGACACCTGTTTGTGTGTTTGCAGACGTTGATAAAGATTTTAAACCATCCGCCCAACAACTAAGAGATGCCCTTAGCTCCCGGACACGGATGTTTGTGTTTTCAAGCCCCTGTAATCCAACTGGTACGGTGTTTAGCAGAGAAGATATGCTACTTTATGCGAATGTTTTAAGGGATTATCCGGAGATCCTCATCGTTTCAGATGAGATTTATGAATACATTCAATTTGGATCCCAACATATGAGCATTGGTTCTCTTCCAGATATGAATCAGCGTACAGCAACAATCAATGGTTTCTCGAAAGGCTTTTCAATGACAGGATGGAGACTTGGCTATATGGGTGGTCCATCCGAAGTTATAAATGCTTGTATAAAAATTCAAGGACAATTTACTTCTGGAGCAGCATCTTTTAGTCAAAAAGCAGCTTGCCTTGCCTTAGAATCTGATCTTAAGCCAACCCAAGATATGTGTCAAGCATTTGAAAAAAGACGAGACCGCTTATTAGATGAAATAAAGATAATCCCGGAATGGCAAGTCAATAAACCACAAGGCGCATTTTATGTGTTACCGAATGTGAAATCTTGTTTTGGCAAGAAGTACGATACGGGAATCATCGAAAACTCAGATGATTTGGCAATTTATCTCTTACAAGAAGCCAAAGTAGCTGTTGTAAATGGAATTGCATTTGGCGCACCAGATTGTCTCAGGATTTCATATTCACTTTCTGAAGAGCGCATCGTCGAATCTATTAAAAGAATCCGAATTGCTTTGGATAAACTCATCTAAGAACAAACTAATTTCTTAATGGTGTTGATTCGGCTTGATTTTAAAGAAACTGAAGTATCGACTTAGCCAAAATAAACTTATTGCCCAAAAGCTGCCTTCTATCCATCCAACCAGCACATCAATTGGAAAATGCACTCCCACATAAACTTGTGAAAACCCTATGAGGAGTGCCCAAAAAATAAGAAGCCATTTCCATCTTCCTAAGAGTCCACTACAGATCAAAACGATCATAACTGCTACTCCCATATGATTCGTAGCATGAGATGATGGAAAACTATATCCACCGGAACAAGGCAATGCAGATACAAATTGATCTTTAAAATAAAGTTCATTACAAGGACGGTCTCGCTGAAAATATTTTTTAAACACACTGCTGTTCATTTGATCAGTAATGATTACCGTAAATACACATAAAATAAACACTTTCCAGGATTGTTTACCAAAATTGAAACTTACCCAGCTAATCAAAAAAACATAAAGTGGAATCCAAAAATTTTTATCTCTGAAAGCTAAGAAAAAAGGATCAAGCGTTGCGGATCTTATGTACAATTGAATCCATTCAAACAATTCATGATCCAAATGATTCAAGTATTTAATCATGTTGCGTGTTTCATTTTTTAAATACCAAAATCATTCGCTCGGAAAGTTCAGGAACGTATTCATCTAATTGATACGAACCAAACATTTTATAAATGTGCAGTCCAAACTGACCAAACAAATTGATTAAGTCTTGCGTTTGATACAATCTGACTTTTTCATAAAATATTGAACATTTATCTTCTTCAATTACGCATATTTTTTTAGAAATCCAATTCAATTCCAATTGCTTCTGAATCAGAAAACAATAACCTCCTGCCTCCACTTTTTCTTCTGCTTGTAGATGTTTTCGGATGTAAGCAGCATTAAAATAATCAATTACAAAAAGACCTCCCTCCTTAACATTCGCCGCTATTGCTGAAGCTGCATTTAGTTCATCATAGTGAGATTTAAAGTATCCAAAACTGGTGAATAAATTTAAGACTACATCGAAGTAATTAATTCGGAACAATTGTCGCATATCGTGCCGGTAGAAATGCAAATCTTCTTTTTCAAAACGGAGATTTTCCCGGATTTTCTTAAATGACAGGTCAATTCCGGTTACATCATATCCCATTTGATTAAAAGCAAGCGCATGTCGTCCATTCCCACAGGCAACATCTAAAACACGGGAATAGGCCGGCATTTTCAATTCAGTAACAAGTCGCTCAACAAAAGCATCAGCCTCGTTTTCATTTCGTTGATAGTACAAATGGTAATAATATGCCGTATCAAACCATTCTTCAAACCATTCCTTCATGCATTGTTTTAATGAATTCAAGCCCGAAATTAATACTTTTGCAGGGTAAAAATTTAAAGCCTTGAGTTTAATTACATCAATTTCCGGAATACGAGGCACCATCGGTGGTTTTCCAGGTGATAATTTAAGTCCATTAGACTTATTAAAATTCACAACTGCTTATGTTCGTTTGCTTCAATTGAAAACAGAAAGACCAAGAGTAGTTATCGGTAGAGATGGACGAATGAGTGGCGAAGTCTTATCACAGTTTGTTTGTTCCAGTTTACAATTTATGGGGGTTGATGTCATTCAAACGGGTTTAAGCACAACGCCCTCTGTTGAAATGGCCGTACCTTATCACAAGGCAGATGGTGGCATAATCCTTACAGCCAGTCATAATCCAAAAAACTGGAATGCATTAAAATTACTAAATGCCTCCGGTGAGTTTATTTCTTCAGAAGAAGGGATTCAAATACTAAATTGGAGTCAGGATACAAAATTTGATTATGCAGAAGTAGATAAATTAGGACGCCTTGAAACAGACCACCAATCCATACAACGACATGTAGACGCTATCTTAAACCTCCCTTTTATTCCAGTTGAATCGATAAGATCCAGAAATTTTAAAATTGTTGCTGATTGTATTAATTCAACCGCAGCCATGGCATTGCCGGTGTTGTTTGATGCATTAAATATTGAATATCACTTAATAAATAAAGAAATTACGGGCGAATTTGTCCACAATCCAGAACCCTTACCACAACACCTCACTGAATTGATGCAAGTTACCGGATCACAACAGTTTGATCTTGGAATCGCAGTTGACCCGGATGTGGATCGACTGGCTTTAGTAGATGAAAATGGACATTACTTTGGGGAAGAATATACGCTGGTTACTGCTGCAGATTACATGATGCAAATAAAACCCGGAAATGTAGTTTCGAATTTATCATCATCCAGAGCCCTGGGTGATTTATGCAAAATAAAAGGGGGTGGATATTTTGCAAGTCCGGTAGGAGAAGTCCATGTTGTAAAAAAAATGAAAGAAACCAATGCATGTATTGGTGGAGAAGGAAATGGTGGAATTATACTTCCAGATTTGCATTATGGGCGTGATTCATTGGTTGGAATTGCATTGATCCTTTCCAATATGATTTTACAAAATAAATCTCTCAGTCAATTGAGAAAATCATACCCTAGCTATTTTATGCATAAGGATAAAATTGAATTGAATGCAGATTTAAATTATCTTGAATTATTAACTTATCTGAAAAAGGAATTCCAAAATGAGCAATTAAATTTTGAAGATGGCATGAAAATAGATTTTGATAATTCCTGGATTCATTTGAGGAAATCGAATACAGAGCCCATTATACGAATCTATACCGAAGCCAAAACGATGATGGAAGCAGAAAATCTTGCTAACAGCATTAAATTAAAAATTGCAAAATTCTAAACAAGGCATGCAAGCAAACCGAATATACCTTGATTATGCTGCAACTACACCTATTTTGCCTGAAGTTGTAGAATACATTTCAGAAATTGCGAAAACTATATATGGAAATCCCTCATCAACACATGCTGAAGGTAGAATAGCTAAAAGTTTTTTGGAAGAACATCGCAAAAACATTTCTGGCCTCCTCAAATGCAATAGCTCCGAATTATTTTTCACAAGTTGTGGAACAGAATCCAATAATCTGATTTTAAAATCTTCGATAACTTCGTTAGGTGTTAAAAGGATTATCAGCAGCCCCATCGAACATTCGTGTAATCTTCAAAGTTTTAACTGGCTGGCAAAACAGTATAATACAAAAATTGAATTCTTGTCGGTCAATGAATTTGGTCAAATTGATTTAAACGAATTGGAATCTTTATTGCGCCAGGATACACAAAAAACACTGGTATCCTTGATTCATGTAAATAATGAACTTGGCACGATATTGAATCTTGAAGAAACCGGAAACTTATGCAGAAATCATCAGGCCCTGTTTCACTCAGATACCGTACAAGGAATTGGATTCTTCCCTTATGATTTTTCTAATTTGCCAATTGATTTTGCAAGTGGCTCAGCGCATAAATTTTATGCACCCAAATCATGTGGATTTGCATATATAAAAAATCAAAATGCTTTAGAACCCTTATTGCATGGAGGATCTCAAGAACGGTCTGTCCGTGCCGGCACTGAAAACCTAATTGGCATTGGAGCGATGTCTAAAGCCCTGTCTTATTGCTACGCGCATTTTGAAGAAAGAATTCAACATTTAAAAAATATTAAAGATCAACTCCGCAAGACTATTTTAGAACAGTTTCCGGATGCCTTAATCAATACTCCTTTACAAGCATCCTCTCCAAAAATATTGAACGTGCAATTTCCGTTTTTTGAAGGGATTGATTTGATGACAATAAAACTGGATATTGAAGGCTTAAGTGTTTCCGGTGGCAGTGCATGTAATTCTGGGGCTGAAAAAGCAAGCCATGTGATCAGTAAAATTCGTCCGGATCATCCAGGAAGAGCCATTCGTTTTTCATTTTCACATTTAACAAATTCTGAAGAAATTGAACGCTGTGTTTCAATACTTCGAAAAGTTGCACACTAGCTTATTCACGTACAACTTTGATGATTCGGTAATTCGTATTAGAAAGATGGACACAAAGCCAATACATGCCTGGATTTAATTCAGTTTGAATATTTATCAGGCCATCATTTGAATTAATATTTTGGTACTTTACCTGCGAGCCATCCATTTTAAAATACTGAATTGCATTTATAAATTGGTGTTCAGGATTTTCCAAGAATAAGTCATTGCTAAAAGGATTCGGAAACACTTTCAAAGTATTATTAACCAAATCCTTGTTTTTAATGATACATCCTGTACCTGGTGTTCTGAATGTTAAAATAGCAGGCGATGTTAAAAATTCATTGCATTGCGTTTGAATTTGAATTTCATATAAACTGCAACTGTCCAGATTCTTTAATTGAACATCCCTTGAATCTCCATTGCCATAGTTCCACTCAGCATCATACAATTTACGGTAAGCAAAGGCAACCTGCCTTGGGTTAGTCATGATGGCTGTAAAAGATGCATTAGTTTGACTAATAGAATTTGGAACAATTGATTGAATTGCTTCACAAGGTCCCTCATTGATCCAGACACAATAATCTTCATACTCACCAAATTCTATAGATTGAAAACAAGCGAGCGGAGTAGCATCAGATACTTCTGCATATTTCATGCAAATTCTCATGCGGGTTAAGCCAGTCTTTGCATTCAATGGAATTGGTAAATTATAAGATTTTGAATAAATAAATTTCTCAGTAGGATCTGCAAAATTTTCCGCCGAATCAAAAAATCCATCTTGATTAAAATCAATCCATGCTGCAACAACTACCTGACTGCTATCGCTCAGATAGCCTGCTTTAAAATTAACAGAATGGTTTGTTCCCTTTTCAAAAACATATGACTGGTTACTACCAATAAAATTTCCATAACCAGCATTATTTCCGCTGACATAAAGGATATTATCTATTGTAATTGAATGCAGCCACTCAAGGCTGCTGGATGGCCTGAATCTTTTGCAGTAATCAAGGTCACCGCATTGTTGACAACCGTCCGTATTGATAAGCAACACATTACTTAAAGGACTGGGACGATTATTGCAAAAACTATAACATCGCAATTCATACTGAGCACAAGATTTAAGGTTCTCCAAAGAGAATAAATCATTTATTGGCTTGACAATAAACGTATCCCATTTTTGCGTGCCATTTAATCGGAGTAATGCTGTAATCTGACCTGCCCCACTTGGATCACGAAATTTCAGTTTGACATCATGATCTGTTTTTGTGACAATTCTGAAATCATATGGTGATTCACAACAACCTGCTGTTTTATAGATCCGAATGGGTGAATAAAAGGATTCATAGCGTTGGCAAGCATTTTTTATTTGTAATTCATATTCGGTACAAGGCTCTAAATGATCCAATAGCAGCTGATTTCCGTCATATATAAGCGTGTCAACCCAACTGGTTTTGTCTTTAATCCGAAAGCGTACGCTAATGGGATAGATCGTAGTTGTTTCCCAAGCTAATAATAAAGAATTCAAGCCTTGATGGGCAAGGTAAATGGGACTGGCATGCAAAAGACTTTGGAATAAATTCATTACGCCTCCTGAAACGGTGATATTGATCAAATCATCATTCTGCTTTGCCGAGTTGATGATTATTTGTTTTACCTCCAAAGCCGCTTGAGCAGGATTTGATTTTGTCAAAGCAGCCAAATTGGTACAAGGAAGAGAATAAATTAATCCAACAGCCCCGCTTACCTGTGGACAGGCTGCACTGGTACCACTAAAGGTTCTGTAGGTATTGTTTATGTACGTCGTGTAAACCGATTCACCATAAGCGCCAATGTCAATTGATTTTTTTCCGTATCCGGAATTATTATCTTTTTTATCGAGATCATCCATGTTGGTAACCGTAAGTAGGTAATCGCTTTCGCAAGTTGTCGGCAAATCCCCTTCAATGTCAACATCAACATTTTGGTTGGTAGTGGATGCAACATTTAGAATGCCTACACTCCCCAAACTGTCATAAATAGCACACCATAAAGGAGCATCTTCAGGTCGTGCATTGTCGGCACCCCAGGATGAATTGGTAGCCACGACAAAAGCGCCTTGTTTACCATTTGATTGATTGTATTGACGACGAAATAAAAATGGGTACGCATAGGATTCCAGCGCATTGGCTTCATCTCCACCTCCGGCAACCACCATGATTTTAACATTCCAATTTACACCACTGATTCCTTTCAGATTATTACCTCGAGCTCCGATGAGACCCATTACAGGGGTTCCATGTTTCCCTAATTCAAACACATCGTTGTTTGTGTAGGTGTTCCAACCATGAAAATCATCAACATATCCATTTAAGTCATCGTCTATACCATTGGCATTTATTTCCTTTAAGTTGAGCCAAAGATTGTCAAAAAGGTCCTCATGAAACCAATCAACACCATCATCAATCACACAAATGACAATGGTATCCCCATTTTCGGTATATCCGCCGGTGGTCAGATCCCAGGCTTTTTCAGAATCAAAATCAGCTTCTGGGTTTCGTCCATTTGAACCGTCATTTAAATGATGCCACTGCCTGTTAAAAAAAGGATCGTTTGGAATCAGGCGTTCCTGAATTAAATGATTTCTTTGAGCATTTAAAATCTCAGGAATCTGTCGTAATTGATTGATCAGAGCTGTTTCATTATACTGACTGTAATCAAATTTCAAAAGCCATAAATTCCAAACCGGACCTAATTTTCTTATTGGCTGTACCAAGCTCAATGCAGATTTTGCCCTTTTCCAAGTTGCCTGAGACTTTAAACTACTAAAATCCACCCCGGGAGCAAGTTGCACAATGAGCTCACCTTGCTTATAATTTAAGGACTGGGAATGCATTAGAGCAGCCATAAAATTGAAAATGGCAATGACAAGCAACCTTAAGAAAATTCGGTAATATTGAAACATCTGGAGTATTTAAACCTGTGAAAAGGTACACAATATTAGAAAACGTCCAGGAAATCAAAAAATATATTAAATATTTTAGTAATCTGTATATAAATTACAAATATTTTTAATATATTAGCGCTTTAATAACAGACGCCTACCAAGGTAACCAAAATTGAAACTATGAAAAAAATTATTCTTATTTCATTGGGATTGATACTCGTCAGTCCACTTTCTGATCTCGTTTCCCAGAATAGTGACCTCAAGAAGCCGAATCAGACTTTAACGGTCAAAAAGCAAGAAACCGCATCAAAGCCGATAGAAGCTGAACTAAAAGCAATGGCTGTTCCAGCACAATTAACACCAAAGGCAGCTAAAAGCACAACAGCAATTCCTGAATCTGAAGTTCGTCAAACAAAACAAACTTCCATTATCGATGAAAGCAGCACTGGATCGAATGCCATGCAAGAATTAGTCGGTGTGAGCCTCATGGCAACTGATAAAATACTATTATTTGATGACCCCGCTATTTCAGGTAAGCCCGATGCACAGGCTAATAAACTGTATTTTGTTCAAATTACAGCGCTCAGTAAGTTTACTGATAAAATGACGGATCGATTTAGTAAGTACGCTGCATATGGAGATGTATACAAAGTGGATGCAGATGGAGCTACAAAAATTCGCATTGGTAGTTTTCAAGACGTCAATGAAGCCATTGCCGTGTTAAATCTTCTAAAGAAAAATGGATTAAAAGATGCTTTCATCGTAGCCGATATTCTGGATACAGGAAGATCCACGATGTTATTTAAATCTACTGCCTCTGCTCCGAAAGCTACTCCTAATACGGAAGCTCCTAATACTAAAACAACTAATTTTGAAGATGGAAAATACAAAATTCGGGTTTCTGAATACAAGGCACCAGATTGGTTTGATGTCAGCAAAATAAATGATTTAGGAAATATTGAACATTGGACTAAAGGTGGTTGGACCATTATCGTGTTAGGAAATTATCAAACAGAACAAACAGCAAAAGATGTTATGGATAAATTAAAAACAAGAGGATTTAAAGAAGCCTATATCGTTGTTGAGGAAAATGGAAAACTTTACAGACAATAAAATAATTTAAAACATATTAAAAGCCGGTGACTAAACTCATCGGCTTTTTTTATTGAATTTAATCTATAATTTATACTATGCAAGATTCATTTAAATCCGATCTAACGGGAAAAGAGTATTCCATCATGGAACGGATCCCGGCATCCACAATCAGAAAATCAATTTTTGATCTGATACTTAAAGATAAATCCGATTTTAATCAGAATAGTTGCATTTCAATATCTGAATTAAACTTATACCGCGAACGATTTATAGCCAATACCCTGGTTCAGGAAGTGGATGATTTGGCAGACTTGCGTGAAAATGTATTACACGCTATCAAGGATGAAACCAGCTTAACAGATCAAATAGAAAAGGATGACAGTACGCTATTAAGCCCCGGACAGCGCTTAGCCGATTTGGTAGCAAGCTTTGGGGGTAGTTGGACATTCATACTTACATTTTTAGGATTTATAGCCATCTGGATCGTAATGAATATCTTTTGGTTTAGGCACCAGCAATTTGACCCCTATCCGTTTATACTGCTCAATTTAATACTGTCCTGCATTGCTTCTTTGCAGGCACCAATCATCATGATGAGTCAGAACCGTCAAGAAGAAAAGGATCGGGAGCGTTCTAAAAAGGATTACATGATCAATTTAAAATCAGAACTGGAAATTAGAATGTTGCATGAAAAATTAGACCATTTGATATTACACCAACAAAGGGAATTAATAGAAATTCAAAAACTTCAAATAGAAATGATGAATGATATCATGAATAAAATTAAATCCTAAAATGATTGTTCAATAATCATTTTTGTAATCTTATCCCGTTTACCTCGACAAGATTTTCCATATCATACTTAGCAAAAAAATATTGTGTTCCGGTCGTGTCAAATTTTCGAACGTATCCGTTTTTCAAGCCGTTTTTATACTCAACGATTAATTTAATCCTTCCATTTTCATAAAAGCTGGTATCTCCTCCATTTTGTTTATCCTTTTCAAAATATTGGACTTCTTCAACGGAGCCTTGAGGATAATAGAATGTGCTTTTGCCAGTTTGGAAATCATCTTTAAACAAGCGCACGGATCTAATTTTACCATCTGCATAATAATCAATCATTTCCCCTTCCTTTTTGTTATTGATCAATTGGGTCCTTTTACTAATTGCTCCGGTTCCATAATATTTCAATTCTTCTTTTGGGCTGTTTTTACAACAAAACAAGCAGCTCAGGATTATACCTAAATAAATTGGAGTTGAATAGTTAAAATGTAATGTCATTTTATTAAAAAATTAGGATTAAAATTACATACAAAATGTAATTAATAAATTGGAACACCCTGTTTTACTAAAAAAAAGAGGCTGAATGTAACATTCAACCTCTCTTATATTTAGATCTAATATTTATGAAATTATTGTTTCTTTTTCCAAGGTAGGTTGTTTACAGCTCTACCTATTTTTGTACCAAAGTTTACACCTTCGTCACAGTCCATTCTCCAGTGTACACCCAATAATACGCGTGACCATGCATTTTCAAGAGCCATTTCATAAAGGCTTCCAAAACTTCTTGGTTTGCCTTCAAATTCAGTTCTGTTTTCGTGACATCTGTCAGTCATGGAGTATGCATAACCAAACACGCTGGCTAATGCTTCAGCAGCTGCAGCACCCATTGTAGAGTGACCAGAAGGATAAGCTGGAAATGGTGGAGTAAAGCCAATATCCCCAGTTAAAGGATTATCCAAATTTGGTTTGTAATTTGGGTCGATTACCTTTAAAATATAAGTAACCGGACGTTCTACATTATAAATATATTTTGAATTCCATGCACCTACTGCTGCATCACTTAAAGCCATACCACATTTTACATAAGCAACTGTAGCAGTTTCTAAATTCGATTTTTCAGTTTGAATAATTTGGTTTGCAACGGCAATCCAGCGGGGTCCGGGGCTGAATGTAAGATTTAACAAATCATCACTCCAAAATTCACCTATCCATTCAGTTTGATAATTAGAAGCTGTTTTGGTATAAACCTGTAAAGCTTGAGAATAATACTCGGAATTTGGATTTTCTGAATATTGCATAAAATAAGCAGAAGGGGGCAAACAAATTTTCTCAGTTTCTGTGATTGCAAAGGTTCTTGCTTTTCCATAAATGGCGCCCATAGGCTTTGTTGGTCCAGGAACAGTTGGTTTCCAATCTCCAGGACCTCTGTAATGAGCCGACCAATCGTAAGTTCCAAATGGATCTTTGTAGTGATCATGTCCATAAAAGTCAGTTGTTGACCAATTCCATACAGCCAAACCTACTTCATTACCAAAAGCTTTTGAAGCATTGTAGGTTTCTTCACCAGCTTCGGCCAAAAATTTTGCATTCTGGCTGCTGATTAAACCATCTACACGAATTTTAACTTCTGATTTAATATCGGGGAAAAACTTAGGAATCATTGTAACGTATATCGAGTGAACAACCGTTGGCCAATGGTATTTGGTACCATCCTTTACTTTGGGAATATTCAATCCAGGATATCGACTTGCAATCGAATTATAATCTGGCATCCCACTGATTAGTGCTTCGTAACATGCCAATCCCATTAAACCCAAAGATCTTGGAGCTGGACCAGGTCTGTAACCAGCAGCATAGCGCTCAATTTCAAGGAACATTTTATTCCATTCGAGAGATGCATTTGCATCATAGTCAGAAACAAGATTTGCAAGATCTGATTTTTTGTCATCATCTTTACTACAAGAGCTGTAAAACAATATCAAACTTGCGGAAAGAAGAAATAAGGATAATAATTGCTTGATTTTCATAGATTAGAAATGATATTAAAAAATATTTCGTTCGAAGTACAAAGTTAATTTCCTACCAAACGGAGGTGCTTAAGAAGCTTTTAGAATCTAATTAGAATTTCCTTAAAATCGAATTAACATTTGAAAACATGCACCGCCTTCACGATATTTGGAAGTCGCCCTGAATTAATTCCATGAGAGTACTTGTAATTGAAGATGAATTTAAAGCTATTGAAGCCCTAAAACAGGGTTTTGAAGAAAATCAGATTGGAGTAGATTTGGCCCATGAAGGCTTAAATGGACTTCGATTGGCCTTGGAAAATGATTACGACGTGATCATCTCTGATATAATTATGCCCAATTTGAATGGAATCGACCTGGTCAAATCGTTACGGGAAAAAAACCAAAGTACCCCAATCATATTGTTAACCGCTCTTGCTGGTGCGAATAATACCGTTGAAGGCCTGGAAGCCGGAGCAGATGATTATTTAGTTAAACCGTTTGAATTCAAAGAGTTACTTGCCCGGGTGAAAGCACTATCCCGAAGGGGCAAAGGAAGGGCACAGGCCAATCAAATTTTAATTTTCGAGGATGTGCGGATGGACATCGATGCCAAAGAATTTTACAGGGCAAACAAGAAAATCGACCTGACTCCTAAGGAATTTGCACTACTAGAATACTTTTTGAGACATCAAGGTCGCGTAATCTCTAAAGCCGAAATTGCAGAAAAGGTCTGGGATATTCACTTTGATACCAATACCAATATGATCGAAGTTTACATTAATTATTTACGAAACAAAATGGACAGACCTTTTGATAAGAAGCTGATACACACTATATTTGGAGCCGGTTACATATTTAAATTGGAACAATAAGCTTTAAAAAGCTTCAATTCATTAAACACCTGTTTCGCCATGCAAATTCGCCGAAGACTTACGATACAATTTATTTTGATCGTTGCAATTATTATGGTTTTTGCATTGATGTTTATTCATTTTGAGTTTGAGGAGCAGGTTCGGGATGACTTTTATAGCAATCTTAAATCTAAAGCCATCATGACAGCCGACATGATTGTTGGTCATGAAGTACTATATAATGAAAAAAAGAATGAAACCAATCCAAACTTATCAATTTACACTGAAAATATAACGATTTATAATCAGGATAATAAACGAATATATAGCTTCAATCCTGGTTCTGAATTTCTGGATGCTGGAAAATTGTCAGAGATTAAAAGTTCCGGTGAATACCGATTTAACAGAGAAGCTTTTAATGCGCTTGGTTTAGTATACCACGATAAGTCAAACAATAATTACGTAGTCGTTGCGGAGGCTGTGTTTAAATCTGAGCATCTCAATGATCTAACCAAAATATTAATGTTGGTTTTTATTTTGTTTATTGTATTAGTTGCTATCGGTGGTTGGATTTTCGCTGGTCAAGCTTTGGCTCCGGTAAACCACATTATGAATGAACTGGAGGAGATTCTTCCAACCGATATGAGTCATCGTTTAAAAATCCACAATCAAAACGATGAACTTTCGCGATTGGTAATCACCTTCAATAATTTATTAGACCGGATTCAAAAAGCTTTTGTTACACAAAAATTATTTTTATCCAACATATCACACGAACTTAAAAATCCATTGAGTGTGATCATTAGCCAAATTGAGGTGAGTTTGCAAAATGAACGCACTCCACAACAATACAAAGAAACACTTAATTCTATTTTAGACGATACAAAAAATTTAAATGAAGTTTCAAATAAACTCATGCAACTTGCAAGAATCACCGCTGACCATACAGTCGTTGAGTTTAATGAATTTCGCATAGATGAATTAGTATGGCAAGTGAAGTCACAACTTGTAAAAGCACATCCTGAATATAAGATTCATTTTGAAATTTTCAATTTACCAGAAGACGAACGCAATCTGGTTGTGAATGCCAATGAAGCATTAATTAAAACGGCACTCGTCAACTTGATTGAAAATGGATGCAAATTTAGTCCGGATTATAAAATTAAAGTATTGATGGATTGTCAACTGAATCAACAGATTCAAATTGATATCGTAGACAATGGACCAGGTATTAATGAAGCCGATCTTCCTTATATTTTTGAACCATTTTACCGGAGTCCACAAACATCTGTGATTAAAGGGTCCGGTATTGGATTGTCCCTGGTTTCATCTATATTAAAAATCCATAAAATTCGAATGGATGTATTTCCAGGAGTATCTGGTGGAACCGTTTTTAGATTGATGTTTACCCCAATAGCCATTCAACAAACTGAACTTACTTCAAAACCCATAGCGCTTCAGTCCAAAACTCAATTTGAATTGCAGTACCATTAAATAGTAAAATCTAATTGTGTTAACCTTTAAGCATATATACCTACAACTAATTTTCAATTGGAAGAAATCGTTGATACTAGGAGTATTTACTTTGGTATTTATTAGTGCGATAGGTTGGTACGCCTGTTTGGATCCTATTAAAACAAATTCAGACAAAACAACAGAATTGATTGTTGATTGGTACAAATTTTTTCTGGAAGCAGATCGTTACTCAGAAGGATATCGAAGTCCAAATTCAGCCAGAAGCTTTGGGTTCATAGGACTTGCGGCTTTAGAAAGTGCAAGACCAGCATTTGAAGGAGAGCTTAACACAACCGCCAATATTATACCTGGCTATCAAGCGCTGAAATTTGAAGGGCATGAACCATTTATAGTTCAAGCTGCTTTAAATGCTTGTTATCGCAGGATGTTTTCGAAATTTTATTTAACCGCTCCAACAGAAGTTTACAATCATTCAGAAACACTGTTTGCTAAATGGGATCAATATTTATTAAAGCATCATTCCAAATCGCAAATAGAAGGTTCTAAAAAGTTTGGGGATTCAGTTGCTATTTCCATTTTTGAATACTCCTCACATGACAGCTTTGGTCACCAATCCTACTTACACATTTATGACAAACAGTATTCAAATTTAACCGGACCTGGGCAATGGCAAGTTTCTGAGGAATTCCCAATGCCACCCCTGCTTCCTTTCTGGGGAAAAGTCAGGCCGTTTATCATTAATCTGAATGAGTTTTTGGCTAAACCCCTACCGGAATATTCTACATTAGCTGGATCTGAATACTATACAGGAGCACTTGAAGTGTTGACAATTAGCTCTCCGCTTTCATTTGAAAATAAATGGATAGCTGAATTTTGGAGCGATGACCATCCCGGATTGACATTTACTCCAAGTTCCCGCTGGATTTCAATTGCCAATCAGGTCATTTGCAAAGAACTACCACCTTTGGAAAAAACCTTAGAAACCTATTTAAAACTGGGAATTGGATTAAATGATGCAGCGATTGCCTGTTGGAATTCAAAATATTACTACAACCTGGAGCGTCCAGAAACATATATCCATAAAGTTTTCAATAAAAATTGGCAACCATTATTTCACACGCCAAATTTTCCATCTTACCCATCGGGCCATTCTATTTTCGGGGCTAGCGCTTGTGAAGTCTTAACTTCATTGTATGGAGGAAATTATGAGATGGTTGATCATAGCCATGAAGGCCGAGATGAATTTATGGGGAAACCTCGTAAATTTCATTCATTTTACGAAATGGCCTTTGAAAATGCATATTCTAGAATAGCCCTTGGTGTCCATTATAGAATGGATTGTGAAGAAGGACTGCGTTTAGGCTTCCTGGTAGGAAAAAAAGCAAGTGCTCTTCAAATATTCAAACAAGATTTCTCTTCTTTGTAATTAATTTAATTCCTTTTCTAACAACGAATTGTAATACCTTTGGTATAGCAAATACAAATTGTGTTTAAAGCATTTGCCCTATTTTTTTCTTTTTTATTGATTGCATCCGGCATGCAGGGGGTTATTGCATTCAGTTTCTTCAAATTAAATCAACCTACAATTGAAAAGACTGCTTGTATTAATAAAAGCAAACCTTTGAAAAAATGCCATGGCAAATGTTACTTGAAAAAGAAATTAGTCGAACAGAAGAAAAACCAAAATAATTCGGCACAGTTTACCGAGCTTACTAATGCACTTACTTTATTTCCGCCAACGACTATAATACATTCCCAATTCATTTCTCTACCAATTGGCAAAATAAATTCCTTCTATTTATACCCAAAGGCCCGCTCACATCATCCTGCCATTGATTATCCCCCTAAATTCCTGGTTTAATTTTAGTTTTTTATTTAGGTTTAACTCAAGTTTCAAGTATTCAGTGTTTAACTTACAACTTCTGTTGAATACTTTTTATTATCAATAAATTTAATTACATGACCAGGAAGATTCTTATATTTTGTCTGGGCTTTTTGTTCCAGATAGTCCATTTAAATGCCTGTGATATTTGTGGATGCAGTATTTCATATTCCAATATGGGCCTGCTTACTAATTTGCACCGGAATCAATTGGGCTTCAGGCATTCCAATGCCAACTTTGAAGTTCAATCACTTTCCGGAGAATTGATCAAAGACCGATTCCAAAGTTTTGAAATTAATGGAGCCTATTACATCAAAAGCAAACTGCGACTTTATGCAGATATCAACTTTCTAAATAATACCCGTAAAGAATCCGATCAAAAAAATGGTGTTCATGGAATTGGGGACTTTAAAGCTGGCGTTGCATACGAACTTGTAAATCGTAAATTATTCAATGACTCATATAAATTTTATTTTGAAATTGCATCCCAATTAAAATTTCCAATTGGAAAATACAATGCTGCTATTCATGATTTAAATTTACCTGAAAACTTTAATTTGTCAAACGGTGCATGGGGTATCAACACCAATCCAAAATGTGCTTTTTCCAATGCTACCAATGGAATCGTTTTAAATGCAAATTATACTTTTCTGTCCAATTCAAAAAATGGATATAAATTTGGAAACCCATTTCAGTTACAGGCTTTATATTATTATGAAGCTACGTTGAGTGATGCGTTTAAGATCATACCGTTTGCTGGATATTATTTTGAACAGATTGGTTCCGATCAATATAAAAACAATCGCACGGTCGAAGGGACAGGAGGCCGTGGTCATTATATTGATGCAGGATTAAATCTTAACTACACAAATTATTTATTGAGTATTTCACGCGCATTTGCACTTGATCAACAGTATTCAGGTGGAAATGCCACTTTAAAAAACAAATTTTCAATTCAATTAACTTACTTATTTTAAAAAATTTAAAAATGAAAAAATTTCTTATTTTAATAACGTCTATTAATTTTTTACTGTTTGCTTGTTCTGATGATGACAATAAACTTATTTATGATTACCACGCCCACATCGAACAGCCAACTAAAACCAGTTATCAATTAAATGATAGCTTTAACATACTAATAAATTTTGAAAGCCATACCGGTGAAACTGTACATCACATTAATGTAAGAATATTTAATAAAAATACAGGAGTAGAAGTTTACAGTAAACCTACTAATGAACACGTAGATGATCCAAGTGGATCGTATGAATTTACTGATTCTTTTTTATTAAATTCTGCAAATGGATTTAGCGCAAACAGTAACTGGGTTCTTGAGGCAAAAGTCTGGGGCCATGAAGATGGTGTTGAAGAAGAAATCTCAAAATTTGAATTTTCAATAAAACCTTAAAACAAAAAAAAACCCGGAGTGAATCACTCCGGGTTTTTTTTTAAGCCATTGCTTCAATGGATTCGGTTCGTTTTTGCGCTTTTTTGCGCTCATTTTCATCCAATATAATTTTGCGAAGACGTATCGATTTTGGAGTTACTTCTACATATTCATCTTCCTGAATGTATTCAAGTGCTTCTTCTAAAGAAAAATTAATTTTTGGAACTATTTGTACAGTACCATCAGAACCTGAGGCCCGCATATTGGTCAATTTTTTACCTTCCACAATATTTACAACCAAATCACCTGGTCGAATTTGTTCGCCAAGAATTTGACCGATGTAAATATTTTCACCCGGGTCAATAAAAAACCGACCCCGATCCTGTAGGTAACTTATAGAATAAGCTGTCGCCATTCCAGCTAGTTTAGACACCAGAACTCCATTGGATCTGGAAGGAATATTTCCTTTCCAGGCTTGAAATTCTTTGAATCGATGGGCTATGATGGCTTCACCTGCTGAGGCAGTGAGCAACATATTCCGAAGGCCTATTAATCCTCTGGATGGAATTTGAAATTCAATATGAATTAAATCCCCTCTGGTTTCCATAACCAGCATTTCCCCTTTCCGTTGGCTTACCAATTCGATTACTTTTCCGGAAAACTGTTCAGGAACGTCTACCGTCATGACTTCTATTGGTTCGCATTTTACTCCATCAATCTCTTTTATTATTACACGAGGTTGACCAACTTGCATTTCATAGCCTTCCCGTCTCATGGTTTCAATTAATACAGAAAGGTGTAAAATTCCACGACCATATACTAATATTGATTCAGGGCTTTCTGTGTCTTCCAGGCGAAGTGCTAAATTCTTTTCTAATTCTTTTTCCAGCCGTTCACGAATATGTCTGGAAGTTACGTATTTACCTTCCTTACCAAAAAATGGAGAATTGTTAATCGTAAATAACATGGAAATCGTTGGTTCGTCCACTTTTATCGGCGTCAAGCCTTCCGGATTTTCAAAATCAGCAATTGTATCCCCGATTTCAAAATCCTCTAAACCAAATACTGCACAAATATCTCCGGCTTCAGCAGATTCCACTTTCGTCTTGCCCAAGCCTTCAAATGTGTATAATTCTTTAATCCGGGACTTCATGATGGAACCATCGCGCTTCACGAGGGACACCGGTTGATTGATTCGAATGCCTTGTCTGAGAATACGTCCAATTGCAATCCGTCCGATGTAATTTGAATAATCCAAACTGCTTATCATCATTTGAAGATTGCCTTCTGGAATTATAGGAGCAGGAATGTGCTCGATAATTGCATCCAATAATGGGGTGACGTCCTCGGTAGGTGTTTTATAATTCAAACCCATCCAACCTTGTTTCGAAGAACCGTATATGGTTGGAAAATTTAATTGCTCTTCGGTTGCATCCAAATTAAAAAACAATTCAAAAACATGGTCATGCACCTCTTCCGGACGACAATTTGGCTTATCCACTTTATTGATGACAACGATGGGCTTCTTTCCTAAACTCAAGGCCTTTTGCAATACAAACCGGGTTTGTGGCATGGGACCTTCAAAGGCATCAACCAATAGCAACACCCCATCTGCCATATTTAACACCCGTTCAACTTCTCCACCAAAATCCGCGTGGCCGGGGGTATCGATGATATTGATTTTGGTTCCTTTATAATTAACAGACACATTTTTAGCAAGGATGGTAATACCTCGTTCACGCTCCAACTCATTGTTGTCCAAAATCAATTCTCCTGTTTGTTGATTTTCTCTAAACAATTTAGTTTGATGTAAAATCTTATCCACTAGGGTGGTTTTCCCGTGATCTACGTGTGCTATAATAGCAATGTTGCGAATATCCTGCATATAATTTACTAAAATGGATTGCAAAATTAGTCTAATTTATGCATTCAAAATCAAGTCTAAAATGAGATAACATATAATTTGCAATTAATAATAAAGCCCTTATATATATAAATTTATATAATATAAAAGAAAACCAGCAAATTGAAGGCAAGAATTCCATGTTCATATAAACAGCTGAATTACAGTCACTTATAAAATATTAAAAATATTTTTAAAAATTCTTGATTTCAAAGCAGCATTCCAGGCATTTGGTGGGTCTTAAAATGGTAGCCGGTTATTAAGTGGAATTGTTTGAATAATGAAATTAAAACCAAATCTATCATTTACTGAATTAAAAGGTAGTGATAGGTAAGGTTCGCTTCAATATCCCGGGTATTGAAGCATATTATTAAGGATTTTTTTAAATTTTATACATTACCTACTACTGTCTTAGAAACTATCCGCCCACAGGGACGGGTAGTTTTTTTTTGCCTATTCCGCATTTAATAAATTTTAAGCTAGCCCACCAAGGCATTTTATTAGGCCGACGATAGTTTGCCAGCCCTCCTAAAATAAATTATATTATATATAAATATACTATGTAAATAACTGTTTATATATAAATTAAGCCAATTTTTGGCATTCTGCTTCTTTAAAAATGAATATTTATACCCTTTTGGGATTTTTATAACAGCTTCTTTTGTTTATACATTAACAAATTCTGTTAAGTTCTAGCATTGGAATTCGATTACGACTCCTCCGCTTATAATAACATAGAGTATTGTAGCTTTGCCCCCCTTAAACCTTCCTGAATTATATGGAGCGAAATCATATCATTGGAATTTTATTAATCATTGCTGTATTGTTTCTGTGGAATCAATATTTTTTTCAACCTGAAATGCAGGAGCAATTGAGAAAAAAACAAAGTCAGGATTCCATAAGTCAATTGACAAAAGCTAAACCTGAAGAAGCACCTGTTAATCAAGGTAACCCAATTGCCATTACAGATACTACCAAGACCTTAAATGATTCAGCAATTCAAATACCCACTAAAGAAGTTATCCTTGAAAATGAGCTGATTAAATTAAAATTTAGTTCGAAAGGTGCACGAATTTTAGAAGCAACAATTAAAAATCATTATAAAATTAATGTTGGCGCAGATGGGATCGAACAAAAATCACCCTTAAGTCTGTTAGAAGATATCAAAAATGATTATGATATCAGGCTCAAAACAGAATCGGGAGAGCTGTCTACAAAAAATTTAAATTTTGAAATTAATCAGGCCGATCCAAGTCAAATTCGTTTTACTGCACAAGTAAACACAGGTGGAAGCATTGTAATTAATTACCGCTTATTGCCTTCTGAATATCAATTAGAATATAGTATCCGTACCGAAAATCTTAAATTAAAAGAAGATCTCGTTATACATTGGGAAAACTATTTGGACAAACTTGAGCGCAATACGAATTATGAAAAATACGCCAGCACGGTTTATTTTAAAGAAAAAGAAGAAAATCCGGATTACTGCTCTTGCCGAAATGATGATAAAATTGAAACAAATGACAAACGAGTTCAATGGGTATCACATTCCAATCAATTTTTCAACAGCAGTTTAATTTCTGAAAATGGTTTTAGCAAAGGTCGATATGAAACTGTTTTACTGGAACCCAATTCAAACGATTTAAAAAAACTGGTTACAGACTTAAGCATACCTGCCACGGAAGTGGATCAGAAGGAAGCTAAAATGAAATGGTATATTGGTCCAAATGATTTCAAAAGACTTAAATCATTTAATATTGAATTGGAAGATATTATATCTTATGGCTGGAGTATTTTTGGTAGCATCAATCGATATGCAATACGGCCACTCTTTGTATTCCTTTCCAATTTTATAGGAAATAAAGGTTTTATCATTTTGTTGATGACTTTTGTCGTGAAGCTTCTTGTTTTTCCATTAGCTTATAAAATGTTGCATTCTCAAGCGAAGATGACTGCTTTGAAACCAGAAATCGAAAAGGTTCGCAACAAGCATAAAGATGATATGCAAAAGCAACAAATGGAAACCATGAAAATGTACAACGAATTTGGTGTGAATCCGCTCGGAGGTTGTTTTCCTTTATTATTACAAATGCCAATCTGGATTGCATTGTATCGTTTTTTTCCGGCAACCATTGAATTTAGACAAGAGTCCTTTTTATGGGCTGCTGACTTAACATCTTTTGATGAATTTATCCATCTTTCCTTTAACTTACCTTTATTTGGAAATACATTATCTCTGTTTGCTTTCTTATGGATGATTTCAACCTTGATCTTCACATATTATTCGTCTCAATCCATGGATTTTTCTGCTAATCCAGCAATGAAGTATATGCAATATTTAATGCCGGTTATATTCTGGTTTATGTTTAATAAAACAGCTGCAGGATTAACTTGTTATATGTTTTTTAGCAATTTATTAAATATAGGACAAACGATCCTTGGGCGAAGTTTGCTGTTTGATACAGACAAGATACGCGGGGAGCTGGAATTGAATAAAACCAAACCACGTAAGAAAGGAGGATTTAGAGAACGATTGGAAACCATGATGAAAGAACAACAAAGACAAGCTTTGGAACGTGATAAAAAAACTAAAAAATGATTCGTTCGATACAGTTCATTTTAATTTGCTTATGTTTTTTTTCTACTTCTTGCAGTCGAAAAAACATGGAAAAAAATAAAAAAGTTGATGGGCCTATCATTCCATCTGCTTTACCGGTATTTAAACAAGTTTTTTCTCCAGAAGACACTTTATTAAGTAATACTGACACCTTGCTATTTTACCGTCGGTCTGCTTGTTTTGGGTTTTGTCCAACATTCGATTTTACAATTTACCAAAATGGCATTGTAAAATACGATGGAATTCAACATGTAGACAATTTGGGAACGGCTTACCGGCTGGCCAGTGATTCCTGGTGGAATCTGGTAAAAGCAGAATTAAGGAAATTTGATTTCTATAAACTTGCATCTGTGTATCCAATAGAAAAAGAACTATACATCCCTGATTTACCAAATACCATTATAACGCTTAAAGAAAATGGAATGCGAAAATCAGTAATTGACAATCACCATGCGCCAAAAGAGTTAAAAGATTTTGAAATTTTTATTGAGGCTCATTTTCAAGAATTATTTAATCATCGGTAATTTCAAAATTACCAAGAAGCAATTTCGATTGCATGACTGAAAAACATAGAGTTGTTGGAGTTATAGGTGCAGGAAGTTTCGGCACGACAATCGCTACTTTGCTTGCGCACAATACCGATGTAATCATATATGCCCGAAAGAAAGAAATCGTTGATAAAATCAATCAACAACACAGTAATTTAAATGTCAATCTGGATGTTCGCATTCGGGCTACCCAATCCTTTGAAGAAATCTGTGCAGAAACAAAGATTATTTTTCCTGTGGTGCCTTCAGAAAATTTTCGGGAAACTTGCAGCAACATGGCGGCTTATCTTACACCTGCCCATATTTTGATTCATGCTACAAAAGGATTAGATATTGCAGGCATTCCAATTGCGAATTTGGCCATGGTAAATATTTCCAGAAAAAATATTCACACCATGAGTGAGGTAATCAGACAAGAGACCTCTGTGATTCGGGTTGGTTGTCTGGCAGGCCCAAATCTTTATCGGGAAATCCTTGACAAACAACCGGCCGCATCTGTGATTGCAAGCGAATACGATGAAGTGATCAAAGCGGGATCAGATGTATTAGGAAGCCGACTATTTTATGTTTTCGGATCCTATGATTTGGTAGGAGCTGAAATGGCCGGAGCCCTTAAAAATATTATAGCACTAGGTTCCGGAATGTTGGCAGGAAAAGGACTTGGTAAGAATCTTGAAGCTATGTTGATTACCCGTGGATTACGTGAAATGATTGAATTGGGAAGAAGTGTAGGTGCAACTTCACGATCCTTTTTAGGGACGGCAGGAATTGGTGACCTGATTGCCACCGCAACCAGCACCAAAAGTAGAAATTTTAGTTTCGGTTACCGACTGGGCAAAGGCGAAAAACTCCAGGAAATTATACAATCCATGGATGAAGTAGTAGAGGGTGTGCGTACAGTTCGCATAGCAAACCAATTGGCCAAACATTATCACCTAAGACTTCCGATTATCAATATGATTTATAGTGTTGTGTATGACAATTTGGATCTTGAAAAAGCAATTCAATTTCTGATGCGATATCCGTATTTGCCGGATGTCGATTTTGTTTAACTGCTTGTCGACGATATGCGTATATTTATAGGTATAAATCCCATTTTTAATCTGATTAGCAATACTTTTGTTTATAATTTAAATTCATATAATTAAGAAATTATGGCAGCAATTAATCCAGGTCCCGGAATGGAAAAACCAAAAGGCTTTTGGAGTAAACCCGAAGGTGTTACAGGCACTGTGGTACTAGCAGGCTTATTAATAGGTGGTGGAGCAATTTTATATAAATACCTTCCTTATTTAATCAGCCTGACTCAAAACATGGTTTACCTGGCCGGAATGTTGTTGGTTTTAGGAGCCATCATTTATATGGTTCTTGATCCACGCATGCGTACCTTAATAGGCTACATGTATAAAAGCATCATGCGATGGATAACCGGAATCTTTGTAACCATTGATCCAATTGGCATCTTAAAAAATTACATCAGCGATCTTGAAAACAATTTGTCTAAAATGAGCGAACAAATTGGTGTGCTGAAAGGGCAAATAAAAAAACTCCAAAACAATGTTTCTGAAAATTCAAAAGAAATAGAAACCCAACTTCGTATGGCTCAGGTTGCAAGGACTCAAAATCTCGAAGCCCAAATGGTATTATCAACCCGAAAAGCAGCTCGTCTGCAGGAAACGAATGAGAAATACAATCATTTGTTAAGCAAAATGGATATTCTCAATAAGGTATTAATTAAAATGTACCAAAATTCAGAAATATTATTGGCAGACACCAGAGATCAGGTTAATTTAAAAGAGCAAGAGCGAAAAGCGATTCGTGCTTCACACAGCGCCATGAAATCTGCAATGAATGTGATCAGTGGAAATACCGATCAACGCGTATTATTTGATCAGGCTCTTGAACACATTGCAGATGATGTAGCGTACAAGGTAGGAGAAATGGAACGCTTTATGGAATTGTCAGAGAACTTTATGAACAGTGTTGATTTGCAAAATGGCGTATTTGAGGAAGAAGGATTAAAGATGTTGCAAGATTATGATGAAAAGAGTAAGCTGCTCTTTATGGGAGGGAAAGATGATAAATTTAAAATGGACAGTAAAATCCCAGAACGTGTAGTCGTGGATCGAAAAGATTCAGAATCCAACTCATACGATGGGATTTTCAATAAATAGATTTTTTTTGTTTAGGATTAATTAATATTATGCTATTGTATCTTGGTATTATTTGTGTTTTAGGCGGTGTTTATTTTTTATTGAGCAACTTCAAAATCATCCATAAAGATGTTGTTTCAAAAAAACCAATCGAAGCACAAAAAGTGGACAATTTTATTGTGCGCACTTTATCCATTTTACTTTGCTGCTTAGGGCTTTATTTAATCTGGCCAGAAAAACAAAATCCAGTGCCTGTGCCGGTTCAGACATCAGATACTCCTAAAAAAGTTTACGTTTGGGAACAAAGTGCACGAGACGCATTAACGAAACAATGTCTTGAAAATGGCAAAAGGACCGCCGAGGCATATCCACAGCTTGTGAATGATTATTGCAGCTGTGCCACAGATCGAATTA
The DNA here is from genome assembly GCA_016714025.1 of Saprospiraceae bacterium. Classification (NCBI taxonomy): domain Bacteria; kingdom Pseudomonadati; phylum Bacteroidota; class Saprospiria; order Saprospirales; family Saprospiraceae; species Saprospiraceae bacterium. Next base: position 144,428 of record JADJOB010000001.1, read on the forward strand.
CTGAAGCTATGAGCCCGGAAGAATACACACAAATTATTTCAAAATCAAAGGAAGAACAGGCAGCCAGCATACGTCCTCTTGTGCAATCTTGTGTGGATATTTTAACCAGATTGATTCAATTAAGCGAAGAGTCAAAAGAAGATCCTAAAAAAAATTAGTGCATTCGGTCCCCTCTGACATTTAATCCTTTTATTAAATTGGCTTCAAACTGAAGGAATTCTTGCCATCGTATCCGGATAAACTCTTTGTCTGAATACAATTCAGCCAATTCAAGAAACATCTTGTAATGACCCGCTTCAGACACCATAAAATGGTAATAAAATTCCTGTAGCTGGGGATCTTGCAATTCTAAAGATAATAAGCGAAATCGCTCACAACTTCTGGCTTCAATCAAAGCGCAACAAAGCAATTGTTCAACAAGTCTTCCATTTCTTGATCCTCCTTTTTTTAGAAAGCCCAACAAACCATGAACGTATTCATCTTTTCGTTGAAAGCCCAGTTTTAAATTTCGTTTTTTTAGTTCGGCGATCACCATTCGAAAATGCCCCCATTCTTCTGTTACAACCGGTGATACTTTTTCCACTAACTGTTCTTTGTCAGGGTATTGTTGAACTAATGAGATGCAGGAACTCGCAGCTTTTTGTTCGCAATATGCATGATCTGTAAGGATATCCTCTAAAGACATTGAGGCAAGATCTGTCCATCTTGGGTCAGTTGGCAAATGCAAACCCAATTTAGTTAGCTCCTTTTTTTGAGACATTCAAGCAAGTTTTTGAGAACATCCAAATAAATTATTTCAAAACGATCGGCTCCATTGGTCCAAATAATTGTAAATGCATCAACTTCATTTTTAGACAAATAATTTAGATCTTCTTTATCCAGTTTGTATTGAATTGTGATCAGCGTATTTCCAGTTCCTGCTTCGATTTCAGATGTATTTAATGCAAATGTTTCTAAATAAATAAAATCTCCATTTAAAAAGTCCAGACGTGCTGGATTTGAAGGATCGATACTCCCATAAATCTGTGAAGCTTTTGGTGAATGTAAAACAAACTTCAATTCCAGGTAATACTTCTTCTTGACTTCAATAAACCTGGCAAAACATTCTAAAAAATCTTGTTCCTTAAAATAACTACTTATCCTTGGATCTGTGTATTCAAAAAAACTGGAATATTCATTTGCCCAGATTGAACCCTCTTCGTTTTGAGTAAGCTGACAAGGCGAATCAAGAATCTGATCGTAGACCTTATTTGAAGCATGTGGGATTTCTTTATTTTTTAATACCTTAAACTCAGCACCAGAAGGTAGCTGCATTTTTTCGAGTGAAGAAAGTGCTTTGTTAATTCTCTTCAAGCTGATTTGTGCATCTGGATCTCTTTTATAAATGAGTTTTCTGGAATCGGATAATAGCATCAGATAAGCTTGTTCAAGCTTAGATAGATTTGCTGCCTTCAGGTTCAACTGTTTCAAGTTTTTATCCAATGCCGCTTTTTGTTTTTTAGATAGTTGCGAATCAACCAGTTGCGCACGAATTTGTTCTTGTGTTATGTTCAGTTCGTGCTGTTGGTTTCTCGTTTGATAAATCCCGGCAATTAAACGTGTTTCCAGGCGGCTAAGCGAGTCGCCGGAACAAGCTGATGCATAAAGATTGCCGTAAAATCCAAGGCTTAAAAAAAAGGCTATTTTAAAATAGAAACACTTAAAATAAAGATACTTTGAAAGCACATTAACGATTGAAATTAATACAAAATTAGTGAAAGATCCCTGTAATCCTGTAATTTTGGCCTCTCTTTTCGAAAACAACAAGCATTTAAGCATGAAAAGGAATTTTTTTTATACAAGCATGGTGATTATGATTGGACTATTTGGTGCCTGTAAACAGCAAACTGCCCATTCTGGCCCTGAGGCTTCTGAAACAAAACTAAGTTATCCTGAAACCAGAATGGACACGGTTTTTGATAATTATTTTGGAAATAAAATCGTCGATCCATACAGGTGGCTTGAAGATGATCATTCATCTGAAACGATGGAATGGGTAAAATCACAAAATCAATTAACATTTTCAGTATTGGATAAAATTCCTTTCCGAAATGATTTAAGAAAACACATTGAAGGTCTATTTGATTATGCTAAATACAGCATACCAGAAAAAAAATCCGGTAGCTATTTTTTGTTTAAAAACAATGGACTTCAAAATCAGGATGTACTTTATCGCACCAATAACCTGAAAGACAGTTTGCAACTCGTATTGGATCCCAATACACTTTCCAAAGATGGAACCGTTGCATTGAGCGGTCATAGTTTTTCTAAAAATGGGAAATACATGGCCTGTTTAATTTCAGAAGGTGGTTCTGATTGGACTAAAATAGTGGTGAAAGATTTAGATCAAAATAAAGATTTAACCGATACAATCGATTGGGTTAAATTTAGTGGAGCATCATGGAAAGATGATGGTTTTTATTACAGTCGATATCCTGAACCCAAAGGCACCGGTGCCTTGTCAGCAAAAAATGAAAATCACAGTGTTTACTTTCACAAATTGGGCAGCCCTCAATCTGCTGATGCGCTAATTTACAATGATCCTAAAAATCCGCTGCGCAACTCGTATGCGAGCCTGACGGATGATGAACGCTTTTTAATATTGAGTTCATCAGAATCCACCAGTGGCAATTCATTGGCAATAAAAGATCTTGCGAAAAAAAATAGTGCATTTCAATGGTTGGTTAAAACTTTTGAAAGCGACTACAATGTCATTGGAAACTCCGGAGATACTTTATTTATTCATACCAATCACGAAACTCCTAATTGGAAGGTGTTTGCTGTTTCTATGAAAACTCCAACAGCCGACAAATGGTTTCCAATAATTTCAGAATCAAAAGATGTATTGCAATCTGTCAATTTGATTGGTGGCAAACTGGTTGCCGTGTATATGCACAATGCAACAAGTGTGGTTAAGGTATTTGATCTCAATGGGAAAGAATTAAAAGAATTGCAATTGCCGGAATTAGGAACAATCGGAGGTTTTAGTGGCGAGCAAGATGATCCCGAAGCATTTTATTCATTCTCCTCTTTCATTAGACCAAACTCAATTTATAGATTGGATTTGAATACGTATGAATCCACTTTGCAATATACTTCTGAAATTGCGGGTTATAATCCAGAACTGTATACTACGGAACAAGTATGGTTCAAAAGCAAAGATGGCACATCAGTTCCGATGTTTATCACTCATAAAAAAGATTTTAAAAAAGAAAGCAAAGCCCCTTGTTTGTTGTATGCGTATGGTGGTTTTGATATTTCATTAACTCCTTCGTTTGCAGTTTCCCGTTTGCCTATTTTAGAAAACAATGGACTTTATGTTGTTGCCAATTTAAGAGGTGGAGGAGAGTTTGGTAAAAACTGGCATGAAGCAGGAACCAAAGAGCGCAAACAAAATGTATTTGACGATTTTGCAGCCGCTGCTGATTATTTAGTATCTGAAAAATATACAGACCGCGACCATTTAGCAATTCAAGGCGGATCCAATGGCGGTTTGTTAATTGGTGCAACGATAACTCAAAGACCCGATATTTGCAAAGTTGCCTTTCCCGCTGTTGGGGTTTTGGATATGTTGCGTTATCATAAGTTTACCATTGGTTGGGCCTGGGCTGCTGATTACGGTACCAGTGATACAAAAGAAGGATTTGATTATTTGATCAAGTATTCACCGTTGCATAATGCCAAGCCGGCTGCTTATCCAGCAACCATGATTACTACTGCAGATCACGATGACCGGGTTGTTCCAGCCCACTCTTTTAAGTTTGCTGCGGCTATGCAAAAAGCACAGCAAGGCAATTTACCGATGTTAATCCGAATTGATGTCAGTGCAGGTCATGGCGCAGGAAAACCCACATCAAAGCGAATTGATGAAGCTGCAGATATATTAAGCTTTATGTTTTCTCAAATGAAGATTACACCTCAATTAAAATAAATTAAATTAATTAACGTTTAAACCTATTAAAATAAAATAATATGAACGCAAATCAATATTTAGAATCAAATAAACAACGCTTTTTAGATGAATTGCTGGAGCTTTTAAAAATCCCATCTGTAAGTGCAGATTCAAAACATAATGAAGATACCAAACGGTGTGCAGAAGCAGTAAAACAAGCTTTGTTAGACGCTGGTTGTGATAAAGCTGAAATTTGTAAAACCAAAGGACATCCGGTTGTCCTTGCTGAGAAAATAATTGACCCAAAATTGCCAACCGTTTTGACCTATGGTCATTATGACGTGCAACCACCCGACCCACTCAATTTGTGGACAAGTGGCCCTTTTGAACCGGTTGTGAAAGATGGAAATATTTATGCGCGTGGAGCCTGCGATGATAAAGGACAGGTATTTATGCATGTGAAAGCACTGGAATGCATGGTTAAAACCAATAGTCTTCCTTGCAATGTCAAATTTATTATTGAAGGAGAAGAAGAAGTTGGTAGTGCAAACCTCGACAAATTTTTAAAAGCAAATAAAGAGAAACTCGCTGCAGATATTGTATTAGTGAGTGATACCTCCATGATCAGTATGGAAAACCCTTCAATTGAAACCGGATTGCGTGGTTTAACCTATATGGAAGTTGAAGTTACCGGACCGAATCGCGATTTACATTCTGGTGTTTATGGAGGCGCGGTTGCCAACCCAATCACAATACTTGCAAAAATGATTGCATCCCTGCACGATAAAAACAACAAAGTCAAAGTACGCGGTTTTTATAGAGATGTTATTGAAATGACCCCAGAAGAACGTAAAGAATTAAACAAAGCACCTTTTAATTTAGAAGAATATAAAAAGGATCTAAATATTCAGGAAGTTTGGGGTGAAGATGGATATACCACATTAGAGCGCACCGGGATTCGCCCAACATTGGAACTAAATGGTATTTGGGGAGGTTATACCGGCGAAGGTGCTAAAACGGTTTTGCCATCAAAAGCGTATGCAAAAATTTCTATGCGTTTAGTACCTAATCAAAAATCAAAAAAGATAGCTAAACAATTTGAAAAACATTTCATGAAAATTGCACCTCCTTATGTAACTGTCAAGGTAACTGAATTGCATGGAGGCGAAGCTGCTGTTACACCAACAGATAGTGCGGCTTATAAAGCAGCTGCAAAAGCCATTGAAACAACTTTTGGTAAAAAACCAATCCCAACCAGAGGTGGAGGCAGTATTCCAATCGTAGCGCTGTTTGAAAAAGTATTGGGAATTAAAACAGTTTTAATGGGTTTTGGATTGGATTCAGATAATATACATTCACCAAATGAAAAGTTTGGTTTGTTCAATTTTTATAAAGGCATTGAAACCATTCCGCATTTTTACAAGAATTATTCAGAAACAAAAAAGAGCTAATCGTATAATGAAAACATTAAACAACATTTTAATTTTTAGCATGATTTCATGCTTAAGCCTTCAAGCACAAAAAAACAAATCAAACATGGATTCTCTCAGTTACAGTATCGGTATTTTATTTGGAAACAGTCTTAAACAACAAGGTCTTGATAAAGTCAATTCAAAAGATTTATCTGATGGATTGGAAGCAGTTTTAAATAACAAACCCACAAGCATCACAAAAGAACAGGCAACTCAGATCTACTCTCAGGCAATGTCTGCCATAGCAGCTAAAAAGAATGCAGGGGCCAAAGAAGAAGGAGAAAAATTTCTATCCGAGAATAAAAAACGTTCCGGAGTGATGACTACAGCCAGTGGACTTCAATATGAAGTGATTAAAATGGGTGACGGTGCCAAGCCTGGTCCAACAGCAAAAGTTAAAGCCCACTATCATGGCACACTCATCGACGGTACGGTATTTGACAGCAGCGTCGAACGTGGCGAACCGATTAGCTTACCAGTAAATGGCGTTATTGCCGGTTGGCAGGAAGCACTGCAATTGATGAATGTAGGATCAAAATACAAATTATACATTCCATACAATCTGGCATATGGTGAACAAGGTGCCGGAGCAGATATCAAACCATTTTCTGCATTGATTTTTGAAGTAGAATTATTGGGGATCGAATAAATTCCAATTTTTGCCAAATGTTCTCTTTTGAGAGAACCCATATTGCAATAATTAATTAATGGCTGTATCGTGTAGTTAAACTTAAAGCACGATACAGCCATTAAAATTTGAATATCTTTGATTTGATTAATAGGCGCCCGGTGAGAAACCTATTATTTAAGCTGTCAACATGCACATTTCCATAATTAGTTTATTGCCTGAATTACTAAGGAGTCCGTTGGAGCATTCCATACTCAAACGTGCCCGGGATAAGAAAATATTAGACGTTGAACTAATTGACCTAAGATCATTTGGATTGGGAGCATACAAACAAGTGGACGACTACCAATACGGTGGGGCTGCCGGCATGGTCCTTATGATTGAACCTTTGGTCAACTGCATTGAATCTTTAAAATCAAAATACTCATTTGATGAAATTATTTACCTGAGCCCTGATGGAGAATTACTGAATCAATCCATTGCCAATCAGTTGAGTTTAAAGGGAAACATCCTAATGATATGTGGCCATTACAAAGGGATCGATCAACGCGTAAGGGATCATTGGGTTACCCGTGAAATCTCTATAGGCGATTATGTATTATCCGGTGGTGAATTAGCAGCCTGCGTTTTAGTAGATGCGATTGGCCGTCTGATTCCAGGTGTTTTAAATGACGAAACTTCTGCATTGACAGATTCATTCCAGGATCAACTGCTCGCTCCACCTGTTTACACACGACCTGCTGAATACAAAGGACTTCAGGTTCCAAACATTTTGCTGAGTGGCAATCAAGCTCAAATAGAAAACTGGCGTATGGAGCAATCCCTCCAACGTACTCAAGAACGGAGACCTGATTTGTTAAAAGAAGAATAAAAATTATCTTTAGGCATGGAGACATGGTATGAACTTGTATTTGGAAGCAGAACCGGTTTTCAGCCTTTTGGCTTAGAACATCTGATCCCAATCTTGTTTTTTATTTTGATGACTCTGGTATGGATTCGCTGGGCTCAAAACAAAGACAGCACCTTACAATTCCAGTCAGCCTGGTGGTTTTCAATTTCTCTAGGAGTTGCCGTTTTGTGGTGGATGGTATTTCGATGGTGGAATGGTCGCTTTGATATTCGTGAAGACCTCCCCTTTCATTTGTGCAATTTATTAACCCTGGTATTTCCAATTGCTTTGTATTATCGATCCCGTTGGTTTTTTGGAATCTTATATTTTTGGGTATTGGCAGGAACCCTACAAGCAGTAATAACCCCAGATTTAAAAGAACCGTTTCCTCATTTTATTTATTTTCGGTACTGGTGGATTCATTGCGGATTGATCAGCCTGCTCTTTTATGGCTTGATGGTTTTTAAATGGAAAATTTATTTTTCAGATTTAAAAAATGCATTAATAGGCGCCAATGTTTATCTCGCTTTTTCTTTGGTTGTAAATAACAGTACAGGTGGAAATTATTTTTTTTCTATGAGAAAACCAGATGCTGCAACGATGTTGGATTATTTAGGTCCATGGCCCTGGTACTTATTAACCGGTCAATTTTTAATGGCATTGCTTTTCTTAATGTTTTATTTGCCATTTTATGTGACACGTAAACGTGTGGGAATAAAACTAAAACCTGTTAAATAAGTTTAATTATCATCAATTTTAAATTTTATAAGTAAAATTAATTTTTGGAGATTCAAGTTTTTGTTTTTTAGGTTCGGTTTTTAAAACTGTATAATTAACGATCATCTCAGCAGATTTGATTGGAATTTTAAACTTAATATTAAAGGTCTTATAATAACGTACTTTAAGATCTCGGATTTTTTCAATTTTAAATTTTAATAGCTTCACCACACGGATGGCTTCCTCATCGCAGGAAGGAAATAAACTTGAAATTATCTTTGCATCGATTACATCTCCTTTGTAATTGATTTCTGCTTTCAACACAACCGTACCTTCAACTTTATGAGGAATCGCATCTTCTGGATATTTCAATTCTTTATAGATAAATTCAGTAATTCCTTTGGGCCCTCCCGGATAATCCGGTTGCGGAATAAAATTTCTATGTTTTTTTTCTTTTTTCAATATTTATTTAATTTCCTTTGGCTTAATGACTTCTAATTGCAAATCGAGTATGGCTTGATTAAACTGCTTTAGTTCTTGTGTTTTCAATAAATTAAATGCATTCAATTGATCCGCAATGAGTTTGTCAAGTTCTTGTCTGCAGGCTTCTGCCTGGTCGGTAGGCGGATACGAACCATGAGCCGTTAAATCAGAAAGATGAGCTAGCTTGTTGGTCAATTTAATTGGATAATTTATGGGATCTTGATTGCTTCTGCTTTTAGTTTGGTACAATTCATTTTCAATGCTTGTTAGACTGCTGTCTATCTTTGTTTTTAACTTGGTGAGCCGTTCATATTCTAAATTTTTATTCAAACTTGATGTAAAGTCATTTAATTGCTTACGGATGTCTCTGATTTGAATTATGCAACGATGCGCTTCATCCAAACGATCTCTGACTTTCTTTACAAACTCATATTGCAGTTGAATGTCTCGAGCTGACACAGGATATATAGGATCAGCTACGATTTCAAAATTTGTTGAATCTATATTAGAACGACTGTGAATATGCAACTTATAGATTCCAGGCAATGCACGTGGCCCCGATAAATCAGCACCCCACATGACCATACCGTCAAAACTTTTGGCAGGCTGCACTCTTGGATTGATAATCATTCGATTGCTTCCCGAAATAAGATCCAATTTATATTCATTCGATTCCGGGAAATTTGAATAAACACTCACAGTATCATTTCTCTGATCAATACAATATAATTTAATTGTATCCTTTGGATATAAGGTATCTATGTAATAATGCACAATCAAACCATTTGGATGATTGGTACCGTTTGTCAATGATTCAAAAGTTCCTCCTCCCATTCGGATCATAGGTTTTGGTTGAAACAACAAAGTCTGAGGCTTGGTCACATTCATTGATTGAATTTGCCGCAATGGATTGATGTCATCAATCATCCAAATACTACGTCCCTGTGTTGCTGCAATGATAAAATTTTCGCGAATCGTTAAATCTGTAATTGGAACGATTGGTAAATTTAATTGAAATGGTTTCCAATTGGAACCGTCATCAAATGACAGATACATGCCATACTCTGTGCCTGCAAATAAAAGTCCTTTGTTTTTATGGTCGGCGCGGATGACTCTTGTAAAATGATCACCGGCAATTCCATTGACGATTAGTTTCCAGGATTTGCCATTGTCTTCAGTTTTAAATAGGTATGGTTTAAAATCTCCATTTTTATATGCTGTTGCAGCTAAATAACATCCTGCTTCATTGAACGGATCTGCTTCGAGGCTATTTATTTGCGTCCATTCAGGTAGATTGACCGGTGTCACATTCATCCAACTTTGCCCTCCATTTTTTGTTAAATGAACCAAGCCATCATCTGAACCAACCCAAATAGTACCTGATTTAAGCGGAGATTCTACCACGGAAAAAATGGTACAATAATATTCAACAGATGTATTGTCTTTCGTGATGGGCCCACCCGAAGATTTTAGTTTTGAAGTATCGTTGCGAGTTAAATCCGGACTGATCGTTTCCCACGACTGTCCTTCATTTTCTGTAACATGCAATTTATTGGATGCGCAATATAATCGCTTTGGATTGTGGGGTGAAAAGTAAATCGGGAAGTTCCATTGAAATCGATATTTTAATTTTTCTGCTCCATGTCCAATTGGATTATCCGGCCACACATTAATATTTCTAGAAATCTTTTTTGAATGATCGTAACGAGTTAAATAACCACCATAAGATCCTCCATAAACGATTTCAGGATTCAATGGATCCACAGCAATATGACCTGACTCCCCCCCTGCAGTAGGTTCCCAATCTTCCCTTCCGATAGAATAATCAGACGTTCGATGAGCAATCCGAATGGTACTATTATCTTGCTGAGCTGCATAAATGCGAAATGGAATGTGATTGTCTGTACTTATGCGATAAAACTGAGCCGTTGGTTGATTGTCCAGCGAAGACCAATGACGTCCACCATCGTCTGTAATTTGAGCACCCCCATCATCAGCTAAAATCATACGCTGTGAATTTTTTGGATTAATCCACAAGTCATGATGATCCCCATGATTTGAAGGCATCGTAACAAATGTTTTACCACCATCCATGGATTTATGAAAAGACACATTTAAAACGTAAACAATATTTTCATTCTGTGGATCTGCATACACTCTTGAAAAATACCAGGCCCGCTGCCGCAATTCTCGATTGCTATTCACAATCGTCCAATTTTGACCGCCATCATCGGATCTAAACAATCCACCATTTTCATTTTCAACCATGGCATAAATGCGATCATGATTCGACCCACTGACACTGACGGTTACTTTACCCCAAAGGCCTTCAGGGAGTCCTTTGCTTTTTGAAATATTCTTCCAGGTATCTCCTCCATCCATACTTTTCCATAATGCAGAACCATTTCCACCACTAGATAATTGATAGGCATTTCGTTGCACATTCCAGCTTCCAGCATATAAGATGCGAGGATTTTCCGGATCATATACTAAATCGCTGATTCCTGTACTGTCATTTATAAATAATACGCGTTTCCAGATTTTACCACCATCAATGGTTTTATAGATTCCACGATCCGGACCTGCTTTATAAACATTTCCCAACGCTGCCACTAATACAATTTCTGAATTTTTAGGATGTGTGCGGATTCTTACGATGTGCTTTGTCTTTTCTAAACCTATTTTAATCCATGTCTTCCCGCCATCTTCAGTTTTCCAAATGCCATGTCCGGAACTCATGTTTCCTCGAATCGTTTCCTCCCCTTCTCCAACATAGATTACATTAGGATCTGAAGCAGCCACTTCAACTGAACCAATGCTGCCTCCAAAGAAACCATCAGAAATGTTTTTCCAGGTTGAACCCCCATTGGTCGTTTTCCAAACCCCACCCCCGGTAGCACCCATGAAATATTCATTCGGTTTGTTTTCAATACCTGCAACTGCACATGACCGACCTCCTCGAAAAGGTCCAACCAATCTCCATTGCATGGATTTATAATATTTTTCATCCCATTTCATCTGCGCATTAACATCACAAAGAAAAACAATGAATGAAGCCATTAATATTAGTAATCTTGTTTTCATACGAATCAAATTAAATAGCAAAATAAATCCACACCCACCCTGTTAAATAGCCAATCAATGCCAATAGGCTTATACGCTTTAAATACCATTGATAGCTTATTTTTTCTATACCCATGGCAGCAACTCCAGCTGCTGAACCTATGATTAATATACTTCCACCTGTTCCAGCTGCAAATGCTAATTCATGCCAGAAATGATGATCCAATGGTAAATCATACATTCCAATAGCGCCTGCTACTAATGGCACATTATCGATCACCGCAGAAAGGATTCCTAGAACTAAAGCAATGACTGCGGTATCCTGAATGTAGTTATTTAAAAAATCAGCTAGTACTTTTAGCTGGCCTATTACTTCCAAAGCAGAAATTGCCAATAATATTCCAAGAAAAAATAAAATACTTGGAATTTCAATTCGAGAAAGTGCATTTCTAACGGTAGGTTTAGAAAAATCCTTTTGCGGTGGATACAAGGAAGGCAAATCCAATTCGGAAATTAACCAAATCACCGCAAGTGCACCCATCATACCAATAAATGGAGGCAAATGAGTTAAGGCCTTTATGATCGGCACCAAAATCAACAATCCAATACCAAGAAAAAGAAATACTTTAGAAGCTAGGCTTGCTAATTCTTTAGGTTTCTCTGGTAATTCTACATTTTGTTGGAATCGTTTATTAAATCTTACAATACCAATTGGAATTGCAATACTTAATATAGATGGGATTATTAAAAACTTAATCAATTGTAAGGTACTTACTTTGTGCTCGATCCATAACATGGTCGTGGTTACATCACCAATTGGAGACCATGCTCCACCGGAATTTGCCGCTATGACAATAAATCCTGCAAACCAAAATCGATCTTCCTGATGAGATAATATCTTTCGGATCAGAGAGACCATAACGATGGTTGTAGTTAAATTATCCAAGACAGCAGAAAGAAAAAAAGTTACTATGCTGATAATAATAAGCAAGGTCCATTTATTCTTAGCTTTTATCCATTGAGAAATTACATCAAATCCATGATGAAGGTCAACCAATTCTACAATAGTCATTGCGCCTAATAGAAAAAACAGAATGGAAGCAATTTCACCAAAATGATGAATTAAAATACTGGATACATCGACACCACTTTCAGTTACTGAATCCGGGGACAAAGCAATTAATATCCAACAAATTACCCCTGCTAATAAAGCACTGACTGCTTTGTCTATTTTTACCTTATGTTCAAAAATGATTAATAAATATCCAATTAAAAAAACAAGACTAATTGCTAAAATCATGCTGCTCTGATTTTTTTTGCAAGGTACTAAGATTTATAGAGGAAATTTGAATATATCAACGAGTTATTAGTCTTCAATAACAATCACCGAATTATTATTTGCCTTTATCAATACAACTCAAGGTTTCATATTTTATTATTTGATTATTTATATAAAAAAATGGCCTTTTATGAATTTGAATAATTGTACAATTCATTTTACCATTTTTTAACCAGTCTATACAATGGCTCAATACTTCAATTTGGATGCTTCTGGTTACCTTTGCAGCTCCATGCAAAAATCGGTTACTATTGGACCAATCGCATTGCCAGAATTTCCCCTCCTTCTGGCACCTATGGAGGATGTCAGCGATCCTCCTTTTAGGGCGCTGTGCAAACAACAAGGCTGCGATCTTATGTTTACCGAGTTTATTTCGGTTGAAGGATTGATCCGAGATGCCCAGAAATCTCTTCAAAAACTAGATATTTATCCTGAGGAACGCCCCATCGGTGTTCAGATTTTTGGTGCAGAATATGATTCTATGATGAAGGCCGCAGAAATCGTAGAAAAGGCACAACCCGAAATCCTCGATATCAATTACGGCTGTCCGGTACAAAAGGTAGTTTGCAAAATGGCGGGTGCTGGCATTTTAAAAGACGTGCCCAAAATGGTTAAGCTAACAGAAGCGGTCGTCAAATCGACCAATCTTCCGGTTACTGTTAAAACCCGCTTGGGATGGGACGATTCCATGATATTTATTGAAGAAGTGGCCGAGCGCCTTCAGGACATTGGTATCAAAGCCTTAACTATCCATGCGCGGACCCGGTCCCAAATGTATAAAGGGGAAGCTGATTGGAGTTGGATTGCTAAAGTCAAAAACAATCCCAGAATGCATATCCCAATCTTTGGAAACGGAGATATCGATCATCCTGTCAAAGCATTAGAATATAAAAACCGCTATGGGGTAGATGGACTTATGATTGGCAGGGCCAGTATTGGATATCCCTGGATATTTCGAGAAATTAAGCATTTCTTTAGTACTGGAAGCCTCCTTGCGCCTCCAACTGCTTCTGAACGTGTAGATGCTGCTCGTCAACATTTAATCAATTCTATAAAGTGGAAAGGTGAAAAATTAGGGGTATTGGAAATGCGCAGACACTATACCAATTATTTTAAAGGATTGCCCAATGTAAAAGAATTTAGAATGCGATTGGTTACCGAATCAAATCCACAACGAATTTTAGAAATATTGGATCAGCTTGAAATTAGTTATACTTTAGAACCTAATCTCGTTTTTCAGGAATGAATCAATCATTGATATTTAAGCTTGACGCATCTGAACAAAAAATTCTGTCTATCATTTCTGAATCCAGTAAAGAATTAGATGTAAAAGCCTATGCAATTGGGGGCTTTATCCGTGATAAAATTATTGGCAGGGATTCAAAAGATATCGACATCGTATGTATTGGAGATGGAATTGCCTTGGCTGAACATGTGGCTAGTAAATTTCGTCCAATGCCAAGTGTTAATGTGTACAGTCGCTTTGGCACGGCAATGATCAAACACAAAGAATTGGAAATTGAATTTGTAGGTGCCCGAAAAGAATCCTACCATGTAGATTCCCGCAAACCAACTGTTTACAGTGGAAATTTAAAAGACGATCAATTGCGTCGTGATTTTACAATTAATGCCATTTCAATAAGTCTCAATGCTGAAAATTATGGAGAAATCATAGATCCGTTTGATGGGATGAAGGATATTGAACAAAAAATAATTCGCACCCCAAACAATCCTGAACAAACTTTTTCCGATGATCCGTTGCGAATGTTACGCGCAATCCGTTTTGCAAATCAATTATTATATAAAATTGAAGACAAAACATACGAAGGCATCATTCAATCAAAAGACCGATTAAAAATTGTATCCCGGGAACGAATAACTGCTGAACTTGAAAAAATATTGGAATGCGATAAACCTTCAATTGGATTTGACCTCTTATTTAGGACAGGATTATTGGAATTAATTTTACCTGAATTGGTTTTATTGCACGGTGCAGAATACCAAAATGGAAAGGGACATAAAGACAATTTCTACCATACCTTGCAAGTAGTTGATAACCTTGCTTTAAAAACCAGAAACATTTGGTGCAGGTGGGCAGCAGTGTTTCATGACATCGCCAAACCGCAAACCAAACGATTTGATCCAGAACATGGGTGGACCTTTCATGGACATGATGCCTTAGGTGCCAACATGATACCAAAATTATTTAAACAGCTGCGATTGCCCCTGGATCACAAGATGAAATATGTACAAAAATTGGTACGCTTGCATTTAAGACCAATTGCTTTAACACAAGAAGAAATATCTGATTCAGCATTAAGACGCCTGCTATTTGAAGCCGGGGAAGATTTAGAAGATTTGCTGCTATTGTGTGAGGCTGACATTACTTCAAAAAACATTACTAAAGTTAATCGCTATCTAAATAATTATTTGATAGTCCGGGAAAAACTTTATGAATTGGAAGAACGCGATCGGATTCGAAATTGGCAACCTCCTGTAACCGGAGAAGACATAATGAAAACATATAACATTAAACCCGGACGCGAAATAGGACTTATTAAAACGGCTATTCGCGAAGCCATACTCGACAATCAAATCCCAAATACACGAGAGGCTGCTTTGAAATTAATGGAAGAAAAAGCGATGGAATTAGGTTTAACAATTAAGAATTAAAAATTAAGAATTAAGAATTAAATATGAAATATTTTGGTATTGTGATATTGATATTCTTTTTTTTACAATGTGGCTTTGGTCAAACCCTAAATCCAAAATACGACTCTGTGCTGGCTAAAAAACTCATGGCGGATGATTATGGAATGAAAAAATATGTTTTTGTTATTCTCAAAACAGGACCAAATAAAACAACTGACAAAGCATTTATTGATAGTTGTTTTACAGGGCATTTCAAAAACATGGGAAGACTTGTAGATTTAGAAAAATTGATTGTAGCTGGTCCATTCAAAAAAAATCAAAATGAATTTAGAGGACTATTTATTTTAAATGTAACTACATTAGAAGAAGCACAACAATTGCTTGATACTGACCCTGCAATAAATGGAGGTTTATTGGTTCCGGAGAGTTATATTTGGTATGGATCAGCAGCCATACCAGAATATTTGGATGAATCGGATAAAATTTGGAAATCAAAACCTTGAGTAAAATGAAGCACTTACTTATTCGTTTTTTATTGATTTTAATTGCAGCTTTATTAGCAGGAACCAGTTTTGGATTATGGATGGGAATAAAGCCGGAACAATATTCACAATCAGCTTATCTCGAGCTCCAACGAAATTTGGTACAATCATTAAATACTTTGATGATTTCCCTGGTAATTCTTGCATTCATATTATCACTACTTGACGGCTATTTCAGTCGCAAACAAAAAATCAATGCAATTTGCTTATTCATTTCGGCTGCTTGCTTTTTAGCATGTATATTAATCTCGCGATTTGGAAATACCCCAATCCAATTACAAATATTTGAATGGAAAGCAGAAACATTACCAGACAACTGGACCCATTTAAGGGATCAATGGTGGTTATTGCATAAATTGAGGACTCTCTGTGAACTCATTGCACTCGTTCTTATCAGTTGGATTACTGTATTTAAATCAAATTAAGAATTAAAAATTAAGAAGTAAGAGAGCATAGCGTTCATCCAGAGTAGAAGTGGAATGAATTATGTGTTCCAGATTTTTGGTAAAATTCTTAAATTGTAATAGATTTAAAATTCAAAAGATTCAATAATTTATGATGGTTTACCAGATTGGATTTTTATCAACCCATTAATGATCACGACACCGGTTAAGATACAAATCAGACCAACAATATCATTTATACCGAGTTTTTCTCCGTCAAAGAAACCAACAAACAAGGACACGAGTGGCATTAAATAGGTTACACTCGCTGCAAACATAACGTGTACTTTTTGAATCAACACATTAAACAATGCCATAGCAACCGCACTTCCCAATACACTGAGTGCTACTAAATGATAAAAGGCATTTCCAGAACTAATGGCCAATGGGATTTGTTGAAATGAGCCATTCCAAAACGACAACGGGATACAATACAATGACATAAAAAAATACATCAGTGTAGTCATTTGAATCCCTGAAATGGAACCGAGTTTTGATTTAATGGTATTTCCGTTTAAACCATACAATAAAGGCGAAGCAAATGCAACTAATAAATAAAGTCCCTCTGCTCGGATTTCGGCATTGGGTTTTAAGAGTATTAATGAAAAAGCACCTATCAGTGCTATGATCGTACCGATTAATTTAGATCGCTCGTTTTTAACACCAAAAAATAATACACCAATTCCAAATGTACAAATTGGTGTGAAGGCATTGATAATCCCTGCCAATGAACTGGAAATTTTTTGCTGCGCAAAAGGATATAAAAATGCAGGAAGAAAAGCACCTATAAATCCTACAAAAAATATCATGGGATAGTTTTTGCGTTCAACGCTTTTAAGTGCTTTAAGTAAAAAAGGACTCAAGGCAATTGCAGAAAATACCATCCTTAAACTAGCCACTTGTGAAGGATTAAATGAAACTAAACTATGCTTAATAAAATAATAGCTAAAACCCCAAATAATAGTTAAAATAATAAGTAAACTCCAGGCAAAAAGACCTGGTTTTTGAACTGGAACCATAAGAAAAAAGCATTTAGTTTGAGCGCATTAAAATTTATACGAATACCTAAAAAGCATACTCCAAAATAGAAAATAGCTTATCAAAGATTGGTCAAATTTTACATATTTTCACGAAGAACTTTAGATTATTAGTTTTTTGTATATTTGCTAGCCCCCTAAATCCGACGAATTAATTTTAATACCAAAAACAGGGCTATGAATACCTCCCCACTCCATGCATTTTTACTATTAATCGTTAGCTTAACCACTGTAAGTCAAACTTTTGCAGATTTCTCACTCGTTTGTCCGCCGGATGTAACCGTCAGTTGCCGGGAAGATTATCTGCATGACTTGAATGTATATGGAAAGGCTTATACGGACTACAATGGCATCATTCAATTCCAGCATGATTGTAAAACAACCATTGAAATTGATGATTGTGGCAAGGGTACAATTAAACGCGTTTGGGGTGTTGAAAATCCAGAAAACTGGAAATGGCTTAGCTGTACACAGGTTATCACTATTAGTAATGCAACTGGATTTGGCTATGCGGACATTACCTGGCCTCAATCTTTGATCATTCGAGCTTGCAATCCACAAAATGAACTGAAAAATCTTCAAGCTCCTTATGATAAACCATCCTGGGAAAGACCTAAATGTTCAAAACCGATGGTTTCATATAAAGACACCCGTTTTCGTGTTGATGAAGGCTGCGAAAAAATTGTGCGGGAATGGAAAATATTGGATTGGTGCCAATACGACCCAATCAATTATCCGGGCAGAGGAGTTTTTAGTTATACTCAAGTCATTAAATTAATCAGTGTGCCCGACACGCTTGCTTTGTTATGTGAAAAAGATACGGTTGTATTAAATAATCGGACCTGCGACACCCTTTATGTAAAACTCGATTCAGCAATTTTTCAATCATCGTGTCCGGTGTATCATAAAATATACAACACGTCCAAGTATGCAATTAATTCAGGTGCAGATGCCAGTGGTTATTATCCAAATGGCATCACTAAATTTTTCTATATTGCTGAATATGCCTGCGGTACAGAAATAAAATGTGAAGTAACTGTTGATGTAAGAAATAAAATTTTACCCACACCCTACTGTCTTACTGGTGTTATCCTCACCTTGATGCCCGTTGATCAAAATCAAGATGGAACCATTGACGAAGGAATGATCGATGTTTGGGCTTCCGATCTTGACAAAGGCAGCTGGCATAGTTGTCCAGGACAAAAATTAAATTTCTCATTTTCTAAAGATGGATCGGATCGATCAAGAACCTATACTTGCAAAGATGTTGGTATCCAGGATGTTGAAATTTGGGTCACGGATACGCTTGGCAATCAGGATGTTTGCAAAACAAGCATTGAAATTCAAAACAATAATCCTGCAATTCCAAATTGTGATGGAAATTTAACAGGAGGCAAACGAAGTCTTAAAGGTCAAGTGCTTTTCTACAATACACCTTCACCCGGCCTTTTACAGCTTAAGTTGATCGACAATCAACAAATCCGAGAAACAATGTTACATGCAAACAATCAATATCAGTATGCATTTGATGACCTGAATTCTAAAATGGACTATACATTAATTTTAAATTGCATGAGCAAAGATGAGCAGGCCATTGATTACAATGACTTAAACTATTTAAGAAAAATTATCAACGGTCAAATTATACCTACATCACCTTATGCATATTTTGCTGCTGATATAAACTCTGATCAAGAAATCAATCAGTTAGATTACAATTTATTGCGCCGGGTCATTAATGCCAGAAATTCACAATTGATTCCTAACATATGGAAATACATATCTTCGGATTATGTATTTAAAAACAGTTCCAATCCATTGGCTGAAATCCATGATTTTAAAATTCCTATTGATGTACATCATCATGATTTAGAAAAACAAGCCATCGTTGCAATCCGCACCGGAAACCTCATTAATCCAGTTGAAAAGAAATCTGACCTGGAGGATCGCAACAACGAGCAATCCAAAGAATCGTTTGAATTGCTTCAATTAAATTACCTAAAGCAATTGAATGCAGTCGAATGGCAACTGAATAGTTCACAAGCCCTTGAAATTGAATTGAATTGTTTTGGTATCGATGGAAAAATTTTATATAATTCTAAACATGCCCTAACTAAAGGAATCAACACCATTCAAGTTCAACTTCCTTATATTGGTTTGGGATTATATCAAATACGTAGTACAAGTCAAGTCATTGCCGGTAAAATGATACTTTCTAAGTAAGATACTGCAAATTTTTATTGACTGTTAAAATTAGACAAGGTTTAGATCTCATCAAAATCTTCAAATGCAAAGGTTTTGAAGTCATCAATTTCGCGTCGTTCTTTTTTGGTTGGTCTGCCAGCGCCGCGTTCCCTTTGCTCTGATTGTGCTTTTCCCGTAAACCAGGCTGCATATTTATTAAGTTCCTCTTCAGATGTTTTGTTTTCATAACAGGCTGCTGCAAGTGGAGCTCCTACCCGTTTATCAATAATTTTTTGAATTTTTATTAAAAACTGAAATCCATTTTTGCGAACTTCCAATAAGTCTCCGACTGTTACAAAATGAGCAGCTTTTAATGGAATGGCCTTGCTACTGATTTTTCCATTTTTACATGCTTCAGAAGCTAATGTCCTGGATTTATAAAATCGGCAAGCCCAAAGCCATTTATCAAGTCTTGTCTTTTCCATTTTCTAAAATCAATGGAAATGCGGGGTTTAATTTTTTTAAGGTATCATAGACCTTTTGGGCAACAAAATAATTGCGATACCATCTGGAATCAGATGGAACCACGTGCCATGGAATTGCAGAACCATTGATCGCTGCTTCATAGTATCGCATGTATTTATCCCAAAGTTTGCTTTCTTCAAAATCGGCAGGGTTAAACTTCCACTGTTTTTCCGGATCAATTCTTCTTTCTTCTAGCTTTTCTAATTGCCTTTCATGAGAAAGATGTAAATAAAACTTAAGGATCGTTGTTTCGTTATCTTCTGTTAGTAATTTCTCAAAATTATTAATCGCTTCCAATCTTACAGCTGCTCGCTTATCGTCAATCCATTGATGCACACGTTGAATTAGAATATCCTCATAATGACTTCTTATAAAAAGTTTTATTTGTCCTTTTGCAGGAGTATTTTTATGAACCCGCCACAAAAAATCGTGAGCGAATTCTTCTTCTGATGGCTTTTTAAATGCATGAGCGTCAACTACTAAAGCTGGACAGGCCATAAATACGGATTTAGCAACACCATCCTTTCCACTGCCATCCATCCCTTGCAAAATAATTAATAAACTATGCTTCTTTTCTGCCCAAAGCATTTCAGACATTTTCCCGATTTTAGTCACTAAATCATCTGTTTTCTTCTGGACAGATTTTTTATCCGCATTCTTTGGGGATTTGGTAGAAATTTTCGATAAGATTATTTTTGGCATACTTCGGATTTAAATGTACATTTTTTTGCGTTTAACAAAAAACGACTGCAGTATATAATCATATCCTGCATTTATATCTGCTTCATGATAATCAATACGATATTGCAAACACTTAGTCTTTAATTCGTGATGAAAAGCTTGTATCTTTTCTAAATACCGCTCCTTAATTTGATGTGCTTGAACTCTTACTTGTTCGCCTGTTTCCATATCAACAAATTGATAGGGTCTGTTTTCAAAATTAAATTCAAGCTCCAGACTCTTGTCTAATGTATGAAAAAGAACGACTTCATGCTTGTTGTATTTCAAATGTTGTAAAGCTGAAAATAACTCATCTAAATTTTCACGATCATCAAACATATCACTGAATAACACAACGAGGGAGCGTTTATGAATCTGATCGGCTATTTGATGCAAGGCATCTGCTGTTTGTGTCTTTTTATTGAGTTGTTTATTGAGGATATAATTTTCAAGATAACTTAGCAGAAGTTGATAATGCGAGGTACTTGATTTAGCATGTGTGTGGATGCGCAATTCGTCATCAAAAACTGACAAACCATAAGCATCTCTTTGTCTGCGCAATACATTCATCAAACAAGCTGCACCCAATGCTGCAAAACGAAGTTTATTTAAAACCAGACCTGATTTTAAATGTTCCTCAGGGAAATACATCGATGTTGAAACATCCAAAACGAGCTGACATCGCAAATTTGTTTCCTCTTCAAATTTTTTAGTAAACAATTTATCGGTGCGGGCAAAGACCTTCCAGTCGATATCCTTTGTTGATTCTCCCTCATTGTACAATCGATGTTCAGCAAATTCTACACTGAATCCATGAAAAGGCGATTTATGGAGCCCTATAATAAACCCTTCCACCACCTGACTGGCCAGCAGTTCCAAATGATTAAATGCTTGTACTGGAAATTGATCAAAGAATCCCATAAAAAACAAAAGCCCTTACCGACAAAGATAAGGGCCTTCCCGTTTAATTTTTCTTGTTAAATAATTGCTTCCAATTTCTGCTTCAAGGTAGCTTTAC
Source organism: Saprospiraceae bacterium (assembly GCA_016714025.1). Classification (NCBI taxonomy): domain Bacteria; kingdom Pseudomonadati; phylum Bacteroidota; class Saprospiria; order Saprospirales; family Saprospiraceae; species Saprospiraceae bacterium. Next base: position 166,071 of record JADJOB010000001.1, read on the forward strand.
TTGCTGCTCCTACTTGCTTGTCAACTACTTGTCCATTTTTTATGAAAAGTATCGTAGGGATACTACGAACTCCAAATTGCATAGAAACACTTGGGTTTGTATCGACATTTAGTTTTCCAATTTTTACTTTCTCGCCAAATTCTGATGAAAGTTCGTCAATAATTGGTCCAACCAATTTACAAGGGCCACACCATTCAGCCCAAAAATCAACCACTGCAGCGCCATTTGGATTCAAAGCCTCTGCTTGAAAATTAGTATCTGTAAATTCAAAAGCCATATCGTATTAATTTTGATTTCTATTATAACGCCATGCCCTTGAATTAGTTCAATGAAAAACCTTATCAAAATCTTAAGAAGTGTTTATACCAATCTCTCCAAATTCCAAGTTTTTTGTCTTGGCTTGCTTGGTATTACTGTTGTCTCAGCCTGGATATTTAATCTGGACAGCAGCCTGACCGAAAAAATTTACCATCAGCTGATTTATTCCAAATTAAGGTGGATTTGGGACTTTGGGATTTCATGGCTCCCAATTCCTGTCTTGTATATATGGTTATTTGGCCTTTTGGCATTTTTTGCGATTTTAATTTATAAACTCAGGAATCATCAATTAAGCTATATAAAATTGATAATCAATTTGTTGTGCTTGATTTCCTTTCATTATTGCTGGTTTTACTGGGCATGGGGATTTAATTATCATAGAGTGCCTTTAGGCATTCGATGGCAGCTTTATAAAGAAATTAGCGATGACGAGTTTGTAGAAAGCTTAAAAAAACAATCACAGCTGGTTGATTCCATGCGGATAACTGATTCCCCTGATTTAGACAACCCTGATTTTAATGCTTTTAAAATGGAATCTGAAATCCGCAGTCTTGTAAATGACTTTCTGAAATCGAATGATTTTCTAAGTTTTTCAAGGATTCGATGTCGGAATTTAAGCCCGCCAGGGTTTTTATTGGTTTGGTCAACTTCCGGGGTGTATTTGCCTTTTTGTGGGGAAAGCCAAATAGACGCAGGTTTATCGGTCTATTCAAAACCCTTTACGATGGCACATGAATTAAGTCATGGGATGGGTTGGACGCATGAAGGCGACTGCAATTTAATAGCCTATCTGTCATGCAGGCACAGTGAAAATCCATACATTCGTTATGCTGCTGAATTAAACTACTGGCGGTATTTATTAAATGCTGCATCCAGAAATTATCCAGAAATTTATAAGCAAATAATTATTCAAGCAAACAAGAAAGTTAAGCGTGATTTACAAATGATTCAAGAAGCCAATAACCGTTATCCTGAAATATTGCCTCAGTTGCGTGACTGGTTTTATGAATGGTATTTGAAGCAAAATGGCATTCAAACCGGACAAAAATCATACGCAGAAATAATTCCTATGGTAATCAATTATGATAAAAAGCGTCGTACCACATTCCAATGAACTAAAAATACATCTTACGTATTCTGTCAAACTATCTGTAAGATAAATTCGTTCAAATTATACGTTCTAGTATTAAATTTCCAATGTATCAAAATAGGAAATAATAAATTTATTTAGATTTTCGATTGCTTCAGGAATCTTCCATTTCAATTTATCGCGGGGTTCAACAAAATTTGAAATACATCGTATTGAAACGAAAGGAATGTCCATGATTTTTGCAGCATAAAACAAACCAGCCCCTTCCATGCTTTCAACATCGCAATTGTATTTTGTTTTTAAAAATTCAATATTTTTTTGCGATCCGCTGGTTCGATTTACAGTAAGGCCCTTTGCTGTGGGCAAATTTGGATTCGGAACCTGCCTGGATTTTAGCAATCGCGTTTGTTGATAAGGAAACCGATTTGAATCCATTAAATTCAATTCAAACCCATCGATAAATTCCCCACCGATTGTTTCGGCCCCTAAATCACCCCATTGTTCAGAAACCACTTCCACCAAACTTCCAACAGGAATATGCTGTTGATAAGATCCTGAAATTCCTGCATGTACTATTAAATTAAAGTCCTGCAAACCCTTAAATCTAGCCAGGGAAAATGCCATCATGGTACTCCCGATTCCGCTTACAAGAGGTACTATTTGTAAGTTTCTGTAATTAAATTGAGAGAAACTGATGGTTTCTGCATGTTGTTTTAAATGACGGATTGCAGGATCAATTTCCGCTTCTGTAGCGCTTACTAAAATTAATTTATACGACTTATTCAAGATAAAATTTCACTCCCAAGGAGGGACTCCAACCCAAAAGTAAATGTTTCTCAAAGGAACTTGTGATTTTAATGCTATTATTTAATTTAGCTATTAATCCAAAACTATAGGTAGCAGGATTCGTTTGATAGCCACCCAACAAACCCAGCCTGGAATGGATATCATATCGGAAACCAATATGGATAGACGTCGCAGTGAGGTTATTTAAATGACATTCCAGGTTCATTTCTGTAAATTGATTTACGAGATAGCACAGACCTAATTTGTAAATTGATTTATTAAATCTTTGAAATTCAGCATCAAGTTGAATTGGATTCTGGAACACAAAACCAAGTAAAATCTTAGAACCTAAATACGTTTGAAATCCAACGCTGCAAGCAAGCTGATTGGTTTCAGCTGAAAACGACCGAAATCCATGAATATAATATACAGCAATACCAAGATGCGCCTTTTGACTTAATTTTCTACTATAGTTTCCGACAAACGAAAAATCATTGAATTCGGGACTCCCCTCAAAGGCCATGCTGATCCCCAATCCTGAATTTTTGAATGGTTGCTGATACGATACATAGCCAGCGTATAAGTCTTTAACGAAAAAGTAATTGTATGTTTCCAGTTCAACCAATTTGTTTTTGATTCGTGATATTCCAGAAGGATTCATAGAAGCCGACTCTACCAGAAAGGAGCAGATACCGGTTTTACCGGTACCCCTTGCCTCACTGGTCACAAAAGTGTAAAAAATGGAATATTGTGCTGTCAAAGGACAATTCCAAAAAAGAACGAACAGAATAGGGAGTCTCAAAACAATGCTAAACTAACTGATTTATATATTTCCTTTTTATAGACTTATTGAGTCAGGCGAAGTAATTATTTAATAACGGAGAATGTTGATTGAATTTCATCGAACCAATTCTATAACCGACGTTGTACCTTTGTCAACTCAATTTGAGGGGTTCAATTAATTTATTTATATCTATGAAGGATGCATTTATTGAAAAACTAAAACCAGCCTATCAATTCCAGGGCCCAATTATCAATTTAGGAGCTGCGGTTTTGGCCGGAGAAGTAATTCCAGATGTCCAGATTGGCTTGCCATTAAAAATGATGAATCGTCACGGGCTCATTGCAGGAGCAACCGGGACAGGTAAAACAAAATCACTTCAGGTCATGGCCGAGCAACTTTCGTTACAAGGAGTTGCCTGTTTGCTTTTAGACATTAAAGGTGATTTAAGTGGCATTGCCCTTGAAGGAAGTGAAAATCCAAAAATTAAAGAACGACACGCTGCAATTCATATCAACTGGCAGGCTCACAGCAATCCGGTTGAATTATTGAGTATTTCAGGACAAGAAGGTGTTCGGATGCGAGCAACGGTTTCCGAATTTGGTCCGGTGCTCTTTTCAAAAATACTTGGTTTAAATGATACCCAGGAAGGCGTCTTGTCCATGATATTTAAATTTTGTGATGACAACGGATTGTTGTTACTGGATCTTGAAGACCTTAAAAAAGTGATTCAGTTTATCAGTGAAGATGGAAAGGAACACATTGAAAAAGAATTTGGAGCTTTTTCTAGTGTATCCAGTGGTACCATTTTGCGAAAGGTGATTGAATTAGAACAACAAGGAGCTACTTTATTTTTTGGAGAACGCAGTTTTGAAGTAGAAGATTTAATTCGAAAAAATGCACATGGTCATGGAATTATAAGCATCCTTCGCGCCACAGACATTCAGGACAAGCCAAAGTTTTTTAGCACCTTCATGTTGCAAATTCTTGCAGAGGTTTATTCCAAATTTCCTGAAGTGGGTGATTTAGAAAAACCAAAATTGATGTTGTTTATTGATGAGGCCCATTTGCTCTTTGACGAAGCAAGTTCTGCATTAATGGATCAAATGGAAACTGTAATTAAATTAATTCGTTCAAAAGGAATTGGATTAATTTTTATAACTCAAAACCCAATTGATATCCCAGAAAGTATTCTTGCGCAATTAGGACTTAAAGTGCAACATGCCTTGAGAGCATTTACTGCAAAAGATCGCAAAGCAATTAAAATGGCTTCTGAAAACTATCCGGAAACAAGTTTTTATGACGTGCCCCAATTAATCACAGAATTGGGTATTGGCGAAGCATTTGTTACCGGACTGAATGAAAAAGGAATACCAACGCCATTAGCACATGTTATGATGCGCGCCCCAGAATCGAGGATGGATATTTTAACCGATACAGAAATCCGTCAACTTATTAATTCGTCTGAGATTGCAGAATACTATAATGAATCCATCAATCGTGAAAGCGCTGCAGAAATCTTACTTCAAAAATACGAAGAACGTGCTGCTCAACAAGAAGAAGAACCATCAGTTCCTGAAACAAAAACAAGAGGCAAAAGTGTATTGCAAAAAGTATTTGACAGCACGGTAACCAGACAAGTAGGACGCACCGTTGCACGTGAACTAACCCGTGGATTATTAGGGATGTTTGGAATTAAACCAACTACAACCCGAAAAAAGAAATCTTGGTTTTAGCTTGTATCGAATACATTAAGTCAAATAAATTGGTTTGAAAATACACCAATTTATTTTCCTTTTACCGGCATTGCTTTAAAGTTATCTTGAAAAGATTGGTAAGGAGTTGTCTTGTAATGATTTCCTCCGAAATAATTAGTAATTATTTCAAAAGTATCCGCATCTTGATAACCAGGCAATGGTTGGATGGTATTAAAATCTTCATCCATAAAAACAAAGGTTGGATAGGATAATTGTCCGTTAGTAATTTCAATAGCTAACTCATGAACGCCTCTGTTTCCGCGAGCCATGTATTTAAAGACTTTAGACTTGAAATTGATATCCTCGCGTTGCTCCGCATTAAACTTAACAGCGTAATAATTTTTATTAACGTATTTTACAATTCTTGGATCTTGAAAAGTAGATGCATCCATTCGTTTGCACCATCCACACCAATTGGTATAAACATCAACCAGTACTTTGCGTTTTTGCTTTTTCATCAAGCTTTGTGCATCTTCCCAATTTACCCAATTAATTTTTTCCTGGGATTGGGCCGGTCCACAAGATCCAAATACCAAAACAAGTGTGAGTGCTCCGAACAGGCTTGCGTGCAAAAATCTACGATTCATCGGATTTACTTTTTAATTATTTAGACAACAAAATAACGATTAAGTAACTGATTTAACAAGGGAAGGGGTTTTAAATAAGCCCACTTTAAAAGAACTTTAACTAATATGGTCTGTTTTTCGCGATATAATGTATGATATCTTTATCTAATGTGATCGATTTCATCAAATGACCACGAATTGAAGGTGCTGCAAGCCCTTCCCCAATCTTCAATTCCTTGTTCGTTATAATCCTGGCTTCATCCCAGATACCTGATTTTTGAAAAAAACTGAAGATTTGAGCTCCTCCTTCGACCATTACGATTCCAAGCCTGAGGTCAAACAACTTTGCTAATAAATTCTCTACTGAATACGCATCTTCCAAGCCAAGATCATCCAAATCATACGTTGTGGCGTCTTTATTAAATGCATTCCACTTTAAACGTTGGTCCCTAGCAATTCGGGCTAAAACGATCCGGACCGGATTTTTCCCCGCCCAGTGTCTGGTGGTTAAAAGAGGATTGTCAATTTCTAAAGTGTTTTTTCCAATAATAATAGCGTCCACTTCAGATCTCCAGCGATGAACACACAGATCACTTGCAAACGAACTGATTTTAGTACGCGTGTTGGTTTTGCCTAAAAAATAATCCGCTGTTTGTGCAAATTTCAGAATTACATAGGGCCTTTGATTGGCAACATTGCACACATACTCCCGAATGACCTGATGGCCTTCATGTTCCATTAAAGGACCCAATATTTTTACACCAGCTTGTTCTAATAAACGAATGCTTTTTCCAGCCATCAATGGATTGGGATCGAAGTTCGAAAACACCAATTCTGGAATCTTATTTTTAAGTATAAGCTCCGTACACGGTCCGGTTTTCCCATAATGATTACAAGGTTCAAGACTTACCAGCAAAGTGGCTTTTGAAATCAAATGAACATCCTCTGGCTTAACCGATTCAAGTGCTCTGAGTTCAGCATGTGCTTTACCAAATTGCTGATGATAACCTTCTCCTATAATTCGCCCATCATACACCAATACAGCGCCAACTTTTGGATTGGGCGAGACCGATCCACTACCCTGTTCAGCAAGATAAAAACAATAAGCAAGGTATTTTTCAGCCTGTACTTTATCCATAGCTTGGGCACTTCCTCAAATTAGAATACATTTATACTGGATTTCGAACAAATGTATATGAAAATCAAAAAACTCATTGCTGAATTTATTGGAACCTTTTTCTTGGTTTGCACCATTCACCTGTGTGTTTTAAATGGTCAAACCAATTTAATGCCTCTGGCTGCCGGCTTCATGCTGATGGCAATGATCTTTGCCGGGGGACATATTTCAGGTGCCCATTATAATCCGGCAGTGACCATTGCAGTTTTTCTCAGAGGAAAATGTTCAGCAACCGATGTTCCAACCTATATATTTGCTCAATTGCTGGCGGCAAGCATTGCGTCCTTGTTGGTAAATAGCTTTCTGATTAATAAAATGGGAAGTGGATTAGACTTATCCAGCAATGCATTACAGGCTATACTTGCTGAAGCATTGGGTACTTTTGCCCTTTGTTGGGTCGTCCTCAATGTTGCCAGTTCAAAAGACACCGAAGGCAATTCGTTTTATGGTATCGCCATTGGTTTGGCTTTTGCAGCATGTGGATTTTCATTTGGCGGGATATCAGGCGGTGCTTTCAATCCAGCCATTGCATTTAGTTTGGGAATTAGTCAAATTTCAGGTTTTAATAACTTGTGGATTTATTTTGTTGGTGAATTTTTAGGCGCTGTATTAGCCGCGTATGTGTATCTTTTTGTAAATGGAAAAGATTAATAAGCAAATTAATCCACACACGAAATTCCTTGAATGCTTTACTCGTGATCTCTATCTATGATGAGCGCCTTATTAAATATCACACTGTCTTGTAAATCAAAAGTCAAATTATTGGAATCTGCGATCAATGCATTGAGATCCGGTTGACCTGCTTCATACCAGGCCGTCATCCAAAAGCTGCCCAAAGCAAAAATACTTTCCCGCATCCGCTCTTCCACCTGATTATCTAATAAATCCATATACCGTTTCGCATATTCTTTGCATTGCGTTTTAATAACTGTATTTAACCTGGTATCATAACAAAATTTCTCGTCATCAGGGGTTACGCTATTGAGTTTAAACTCCATATCCAAAACAAAGGCTACGCCTTTATGACTTTCCACGATAATATCCCAAATCCGTTCTCTTACATCGCTGATGTATTCTGCTTTTCCTACCACAAAATCAAATGTTTCAACAGCAAATAATTCGGGAATTCTGCTTTCCCAAAATGCATGGATTCCATGTTGATTGGTCAATTGACCATTGTAATTCATGGTGGTGTGCAATGGAACATGTGCATCTCCTATATAATGTCCCAATTCAGCAGAACCTCGTAAAATTGCAGAAACATTTTTTGTTTGAAACGCTTTTACCAAACGATAAAAACAACGCTCCAGATTATAAGGTAAGATGCCATGTACAGAAAAGCGATCCACGATTTCAATTTGATCCTCCACATGAATCCAAGGGAAGATGGTTTCAAAATAATAAGAAGGAAAAATCCATTCGTCTCCGTTAAAAAAATTAAAATCCCGTTGTTTCAGCACTTGGTAAAAATCATTTAATTCAATTCCGGATTCAACTACTAATCCAGATTCAAGCATTTTTTTACTATAAAACAAAGAATCCGTATTTTTAGAAACCGTAAACAACGTGTCAAACAAGAGCACTTTGGAATCCCTGGAAGTCAAATAAATTGCATTGTTTCTAATAAATGCTTTCAACAAATCTTTATCAGGAAGGCTATGATTTTCTTCTATCCATTTATCAAGATCAATAAAATGGCAAATGGCTTCTGTTTTTACTGCATAACGCCTTTTATCCGGATCTACAGAATGTTCGACTATATAATCCAGATGTGCTTTGTAAAATTCAATCATAGGCTCCGGAAGCGTAAACACGGCAAGTCGGTTGATTAACTTGTGTCCAAAAAAGCCCCACACGACTTGATCTTTAAGACGCGCTACAGAATAAAATCCAATAAATAATAAAATACAAATCAGGCCAATTCTCATGTGCTTTCATTTTAAAGAATCACGATAAGCCTAAACATTTTGCATTGCAATTTTTTAAACATCTTAATTACTTCCGTAAAAAAGCGTTTACAAAAAAAACAAGCCCCGTTTGATAGGCTTACCGAGGACTCCATTAATTTTAAAAAATAGCTATGATTGCCGTGTTATAATTGCAAATCATAAAAAGATCTTCAGGATGGGTGTAATCCTGTTGACATAACAAATATAAAACGAACTATTGAAAACTTTGACGCGTTCTGAATAATTTTTCTACAACCGGATACTGCACTAATAAAAAATCTCCGTCGCTCCGTATGACGTGCATCCTGAAAAATTCAGCTCTTTTTAAATGAGTCTGTTTAACTTCTTGGGATGCCTCACCTACCGAATCTATTTCAATAGGGTAAAATTTACAAATCAATGGATTTGCATTGGATAATCGCTTAATTTCTATGGTACAAAATGGCTCCAATTCTTCAAGCAGTTTTCGTTGAGGATGATCATTCTGGATAGCTTCTGCACCAACATCCGGAAATTCTTTAAGATAATTTTCAACCGTCTTTTTTGCTTTTGAATTCAAAGAAATTTCTTGATTTGTAAAATCATATAATTTCAAGCTGTTTTCAATTTTACGTATTGTAAAAGACTCTGATTTCTCATCCAGATAACTCACCTGTACTGCCTCGATATCCTGATAATCTACATCCATAACGCTGCGGTCCCTCCAATCAAGCTCACTTAAATCATAGCGTTCTCTTACATTCCCTGAAAAATGAGGAATCTCCATAATATAAGGTTGCTGCCCATTTTCCATATAGAAATAGGTACCGTATTCACTGTGCGTTCCAGATCCTACATAATAGGTCTTTAATTTTTCGAGTTTCCTGGAATAAATTTCAACTTTAATTCCAAAAACGGCCAGCCCTTCCATAATCCCTTTAATATGGCCTTTGGGTGGTATGGACTGCATTTTAATATCCCGCAATGTTTCCAATAAATTTTTAACAGCATTTGGATTTGCTTTGTACTTAGCATTGATCATCCAGGTCCCATTAATCAATTCAAGGGTATTGGGTGTTGTATCCCTTCCAGCCAAAAATATTTTGCCTACATCATCAATGTCTTTAATTGCAAAATCCCTGTCGGCAAGAATGGCACTCATTTTTTCATCCGGTTTGTTCAATCCGTACCAGGCTAATCCACCAAGGACTATAAATAAGACAACTAAAAAATAAATTGCATTGCGCCTCATGCTGTGTTTTTAGTATAACGATTCTTACGCCAATACGTATTTCCGATTCCAAATAAAATTAAAATAACTAAAGGAAGTCCTAAATTCAATACCTGCCAAAAACTTCGTTCCTGATCAATTTTGACTTGATTTAATAATCTGATTTTGTATTGTTTGGATCTTGCTTCCAGTATATTTTCCCTATTCGTTAAATACTCAATGGAATTGAGAAAAAACTCCTTATTCCCATTGTAGGTCGTTTTTTCAAATTTACTATATCCCAGTGTTGAAAATTTATTGGTAGAAAAATCATAATAATTCTTCAACACATCCCCATCTGATACTACAATCATTTTGGTCTCCGAACTGCTGCTTTTAAATTCCGCTTGAATTGATTTTAGGGATTGCAACATGCTTTCTTCGACTCTGTTTTCAAAAGCAGAATTAAAAGTCCCCTCCAAAAGCAATCCCATAATTAAATTGGGCTTATTAAATTTTTCAGGTTCCGGTTTATACCTCAATATGTCAAAACTTACTTTTGCAGGTGCTAATTGAAACCGACTGTAATTAGAAGATACAATTAAAGGAATTTTTCGGACAACTTGTTTTGTTTTTAATGTATCAATACTTGCAGGAAAATCCATTAAGATTCTATCAATGTTATTTACAATCGGATGATTGGTTCGAGGTGCCGGAATTGGGAAATAGTACCAGGAAAATAACTCGATCTGGGGTTTGTCTCCAACTTTGCCAATTACCTGAGGAATTCTGGAGCATTCCATATCCAAAACCATGTTTGACTCAATCCGAAAACCATACTTAAAAAAGAGATCCCCTAAATTCAAATCCTGTGGCTCCGGAATAAATTCACTTCGCGTTGCTAAACTATCCAAACTCATTTTAAGTGCATCCACAAACCAGATCACTTTGCCACCATTCATAATGTATTGATCCAAGATAAATTTCGACCGTTCAGAAAATAGTTTAGTTGGCTTATTTACAATCAAAACATCTGCTTCCTTTTTAATTTGATACACACTGTCCAAATTAATTCTTCCTACATTATAAAATGGGCGTAAAAGGGTTTCAATGGCTTTGGTTTCTTCTGTTGGCAATTCACCGTTGGCGCTTGTCAATAATACATTTTTCTTTTCAGGATGCAATAGTTTATCGATAGCATTTGAAAATTTATATTCAAGCTGTGAAATGCTGTTGTTTAGATTTTCCTCCTGATCTAATTCGGGAACGTTTTCTAATAAACTCACTGCTATTTTTCGTTCGCCATAATTAAATATCGCATAAGGGTAAATCAACTGTTCATTTTTTTCTGTCCCACTGCGTACCTGCAAGTTTATTGGAACCAAACCATCTTTCGAAAGATTTTCTCTGCGTTTGTTTATTTCCTCCACAGATCCTTCATTAGGATTTTCAAATTCAAATGAAATAAATCCGTTTCTCTTTTTGTATTGAAACAACAGATCGTTAACCCCTTGTCTCAATCTTTTGAATCCTGCAGGAAATTCGCCATCCAATAATACCCGTATGTAAATGTTGTCATTGATATTCTGGATAGTATGAATGCTCGCAGGTGTAAGTGAAAATCTACGATCTTCTGACAAATCGACGGATGCATTAAAAAGGGATGCGATGATATTAATAAAAATAAGAATTCCTAAAACCAATAGGATTCTTACACTTCGTTCCAGTTTTACAAAGAATGCCATCAGAAGTTTCTGCTTTTAATGGTTTCAACAGTAAGAAAAATAAAAAAGCCGGCCAAACTAATAAAATAGATGCAATCTGATAATAACAATTGTGCTTTGCCCATTGAATTGTAGTGGTAATCCATACCCAATTGCTGAATGATATCATCGGTTTTACCAAAAAATACTGGCAATTTTGAAATATAAAAAAAACCAAAATAAATTAAATAACACAAACATAAAGCACACAAAAATGAAACGATTTGGTTTTTAAATAAAGAGGAACAAAATATTCCAATTGCGGTAAAACCTGCCGATAAAAAAAGCAATCCAATATAAGATCCTAATACAGAACCGCTGTCAATGTTGCCAACTGGCGATCCCAATTGATAAATTGAAAAATAATACAAACCACTTGGAATTAATGCAATTCCAACTAAACAAAGTGCAGCAATAAATTTCCCAAGTACTATTTCATACTCATGGAGTGGTTTGGTCAATAATATTTCCAAGGTACCATTTTGCAATTCTTCAGAAAATGAACGCATGGTTATGGCTGGAATTAAAAAAACAAACATCATGGGTGCCAAAGAAAACAATTGATCCAAGCCAGCATAATTATAGTTTAACAAACTAAAATCAGGAAAGACCCAAAGAATCAAGCCCATAATAATTGCAAAAATTCCAATCACCATGTAGCCAATGAGGCTACTGAAAAAACTTCTGATTTCACGTGTTGCCAGAGTCCACATATTATTTTGAAGTTGTTAGTTGGTTAAATACAGATTCAATGCTGGATTTTTCTTCTTTCATTTCTAAAATGGTCCAGGAATTTTTAGCACAAATTTTAAATAATTCTTCCCGGATATCATTTTCGGCAGCAGAATGTATCAAAAATTTATACTCCGATACTTTCTGCACAGATTCAACTAAACTGATTTTTGATAACTGGCTTACATCAACCTGGGATGCAAACTCTATTGAAATGATGCGTTTATGTTTTTGCATTTGGAGCAACGCGCCGATTGGTTCATCCGCAACTAATTTTCCTTTATTGATAATTAAAACCCGATCACACAAAGCCTGCACTTCCTGCATGATATGGGTAGATAGCAACAGGGTTTTTTGATTTCCAATTCGTCTGATTAATTGTCTGATTTCCATTAGTTGATTTGGATCCAGGCCACTGGTAGGTTCATCCAATATCAGTACTTCCGGATCGTGCAATAAGGCCTGACTAAGTCCCACCCGTTGCCTGTAGCCTTTTGACAACGAACCAATCCGCTTATTTTGTTCTATGCTAAGGCCGGTAAGTTCAATACAATCTTCTACACGTTTCTTAGGATTTGCAATTTTTAGAAGTTTTGCAAAAAACAAGAGGTATTCCCGAACATACATATCCTTATAGAGTGGATTGTGTTCCGGTAAATATCCAATTTTGCGTTTTACTTCAATTGGATATTCGGTGATGTCCATCCCACAGACTTTAATTTCTCCTTCAGTGGCTTGCAGGTAACCACAAATCATTTTCATGGTTGTTGTTTTTCCAGCGCCATTAGGGCCTAAAAATCCAACAATTTCAGCTTTACCGGCTGAAAAACTGATGTGATCAACCGCAAGCTGTGTACCATAAATCTTGGTAAGATTATGCAGCTGAATAGACATAGTTCATTTTAAATGATCGGCAAAGGTATAACGAAAGAATACAAAAAATGCGATGAAGAAGGGGGGCTTAATTCAATAAATCAAGCAATTCTTCCAGATTCCAAGCAGAGTCCACTGAATAGTCGCCTATTGCTTCCCGGCGCAAGGCAGCTAAGTATGCACCCGAACCCAGTCGCTTGCCAAATTCATTCGCCAGACTTCGGATGTAGGTGCCCTTACTGCAAACAACATTAAAACGCAATTCAGGCAAATTTGAACTATCTACTTTCAATGAATCGATACAAATTAAACGGGGTTCCAATTGGGGTTCTAAGCCTTTCCGAGCCAATTCATAGGCACGTTTGCCTTGAATTTGAACAGCCGAATGAATGGGTGGAGTCATCCATTGTTCGCCTAAAAAGCCTTGTCTTACCAATTCGATTTGCTCCGATTGAATGTGATTCCAGTTAAACACTTCATTGATAGGACTTTCCATATCAAAAGTTGGCCTGGTAGCCCCTAAAGTAATAATGCCGGAATACTCTTTTACCAAAGCTTGATAGCTATCAATTTGGCGGGTCATTTTTCCGGTACATAGAATCAATAAACCTGTTGCCAATGGGTCGAGGGTGCCTGCATGCCCAATTTTAAGTTTAGTCTTGTTGCGGTCTGAAATTCGACTGCGCAGTTTGTGAACCACCTTAAAGGAAGTAAGTCCATAAGGCTTGTCTACCAAAATTAAACAACCAGATGCAAAATCAGCTTGGCTAATGGTGTCTTTGGTTAACTGCATAAAATAATTGCCAGGTTTGTTAGCGTGAAAACAAACTAATTGAATACCGCAAATAAGTTTGAATGCTAATGGGCTCTAATCAAGCTTAAAGATTGCATAAATCTGCAGGCCCAGTCCAATAATCATACAAATGGGGGCTAACACCAAGCGTCTCGAACTGTAAATAATGCTTTCATCCCAAACATCCGGACTTGGCATCCAGCCTCCGGACATCAGGATTAAACCCAGGGCAATGAATCCCAATCCGATCAACATCCATTTATACTGAGCCCAACCATAGGTCATTTCAAACATGGGTTTATTAAAGGAACGTTTTTCAGAACTCATTTTTTCCTGAATATTGCTTGGAGCCTGAACCGTTGATTTTGATTTTTTCTGTTTGGATTCTCCCATTATTTAATTGTTTATAACTGAAAGTATTTTTCGTTTCACGAGGAAATATTGCAAAGTTGGGCCTAAAATCAGCAAAATGAGCAAAACATAAAAGAATTTTTTTATTTCAAGCCATTCGAGTCCCCAGGGAAGCAGGTAATTAATCAATAAAATGATGATACCCATAATGAATACGCTCATACATGCACTGGCCAATCCCAAGAGGCTGGCCCGTTTTAAATACGGTTGAATTATTTTCTGGGGATTTGTACCCAATTCATTCCAGGAGCGTATGATTCCGGTTCTGGAATCGACAAATACCTGAGCTAAATAATCACTTATTAGTATCCCTACCAGGATAAAAACCAATGTGATCCCAAGGAATATCATTCGGATCCGGTCGACCACATTTGATAATTTACTTGTGATTTCGTTTTGATAACTAAAATGGCTCACGATCGAATGCTTATAAACGGACTCCTCAAAAGAACTTAAACGCTGTTTATCTAAAAATTCTTGTTTTAGTTTGAAAATAATGAGTACAGGCATTAAAGTGCCCCATTCCAAAGCAGAATCCTGGGACACCATTTCTTTGTCAATTAGGTTTTGATAGTCTTTTGCTTCGATCAGCCTGATGCTTGCTGGAATCAATTGTTCTTGTTGTTCTAACCAGATCCTGAATTCCTGAATTTGAGCTTTAGTGCTCCCCTGCTTCAATTCAACAGCCAATGCCGTATTTTCTTTAAGCTTTCTTTCCAAACCCAATCCATGAAACCATGCCAACATTCCAATCCCTATAAGAAAAAGAACCCAGGCATAAGTTAAGGCATGTAAAAAGAAACTGCGGTTTTGGTCCATGAAATTTTTTAGGAGCCCTAAAAGTAACGCTATATTTTACTTTATTAAAAGCAATGTTGGATCAAATGCCATTTGCCAGTTAAAATTAACTTATTTACTAAAAATTGGCAACAAGGTTTTCTCCTCTTCTTTCCAATGAAAGGTTTGTTTTGCCAAGTTGCAGGACTTTTTACATCCAAAATAAAATTCAGTATTTTCAAATTTCACGATCGCGTCGATAACATTATTTCTTGATAGTTCGTCTAATAATATATTGGTTTTAAACTGCTTTTGGATTTGCTGGTATTCCGGAAAATTCATTTGAATCGATGGCAACATCGCTTGCATATAATCAAAAGTCTTATTACTTAAAGAGAACCAATAACTTTTACTATCTGATTCTAATAAATCAATACCTACAAATGCATTTCGTGCATGGCTCAACATTTCTTGATAGCTCAGACGACCAAAAAACTGTACCCGGTTTTCTAATCCCAATTGTTGTGTGCGATTTTTTAAATGTTCTTCCAGATCTCCGGTACCAGCCAGATGAAAACGATAATCCGGCAATTCAAGCAAACATTCCAGGACCAGATCCAGCCCTCGCCCTTCATTTAATGCGCCTTGATACCAAATGATTTTTTGTGGATGGTCATTTGGCTTAATATCCTGAAAATAGGGTAAATTTCTGATTACATGAAACGGTAACCTGTATTTAGCTTTTAGTTCGTCGGCCAATGAATCAGATACCGTGATCCGCTCATCCGTCCAGGGTATCGTAAGTTTACCTATGAAAGACCAAATAGAAGAAATCCACTTTTTCTTTCTAAGTTCAACTGATTCTTCCATGTATTCATGTGCATCAAAAATTAATTTTTTATTTCTGATTTTTGCGACCAGACCTGCCGCCAATAAGGTATCTAAATCGCAAGCCAAAAAAGCATCACATGATTTAAATAACAAGCTAAAAAAAAGCCTTACATTAAATTCAGCATAAAATAAAAAACTTCTATTAAACCAACACTGAATCCATCGTTTTTGAAACAAATCAATCCGGGGTTCCAATTTTACCTTTTGCCTTCCGATTACCTCAACCGAATGGCCGGCATTTGTTAAACTGTTAGCTATTTTGCAAACGCGTTGGTCGTAATGAATATCCGTTGTTACGGTTATGATAATTCTCATGCCGGAGGATTCCTATTTGGATTTAAACGGATTAATTCATGTTGTCGTATGAGATCTTGCTCGAGGATCATGTCTTGTACAATCGACTCAACCCATGATTTTTTATTGATTGGAAATAAATGCAAGATTTCGCGATAGGTCATGGAAGGCTTTGTGTTTAATTCATCAAGAATAAGCTGTTTCCATTTTAAGTAAAGTTGCTTATCCGGTTTGCCTAATTTTTTGGCCAAACAATTATCACACATGCCGCAATCAGATCCGGATTCCTGTCCAAAATACATCGAGATAAATACTTGTCTGCATTTGTTAGTATTTAATAAATCCAACATCCATTGGATTCTGATTTTCATGCGTTCCTTTTGTTGTTGATACAACACTTTATTTATAGTAAGTACCGTACTTCTGATTCGCGTATTAATAAAAAGCACCTGAGGTTTATTGCCGGCAGGATGATAATCAATAAGCTGTTCTGAATGTAAATATTTTAATAGTTGAATTATCTTTTCAAGATCCAATTGACAAATTGAAACTAAACTTTGTTCCTGAATTTGTACAGCAACTGAAAAGATTCCTTCATAATTTCGCAACAAAGCCTGAATCAATAGGTCAAGTTTAGGATCGCGATTCCGATAAGAATTCAGTGTTTCAATATCTGCAATGATTTGCAACCGGGAAGGTGAAAGGATTCCTTCAGTCAGTGCAATTCGTTCGTTTTGCTCTAAAATTTTTAATGCGTTTAAACAGATCAGCGGTTTAAATTTAAAGCGTTTGCTGAATTCTAAAATATCAAAATCAAAAGATTCGTTGGTTATGGCACCTTCAGGAATTTCATAATGCAGGGCAAGACATCTGTATACTTCACGGATATAATCTTCATCTGGGAATTGGTCAATCCATTGTTGCTGCAAGCGATTGATGTCTTGCTGATTGTATAATAAAACTGCATACGACTTTTTTTGATCCCGACCTGCCCGACCGGCTTCCTGAAAATACTCTTCCAGCCCCTGGGGCAAATCCAGGTGAACTACCAGTCGCACATCTGGTTTATCAATACCCATCCCAAATGCATTGGTTGCAACGACCACCTGGGTTCTATTTGCAATCCAATCTTTTTGGATTTGATTCCGATCTGTTGCTGATAGGCCTGCATGATAACCCCTTGCAGATATTCCTGATTGGACAAGGAATTGTGCTAAATCAATGGTTTGTCTGCGATTTCTTGAATAGACAATGGCACTTTCTTGAATCGGTTTTAAAAAATGTAAGAGTGCCTCCATCTTTTGCTCCTCTTCATATATAAGCAAGGACAAATTAGCACGACGAAAACTGGTTTCAAAAACAGCAGGATTGATTAGTTTTAGATGTAAACTAATTTCCTCTCTTGTTTTTTGCGTTGCGGTTGCAGTCAATGCAAGAATGGGAGCCTTTGTAAATTCCCTGATTGTTGCGATCTTAAGATAAGCCGGTCTAAAATCATGCCCCCATTGAGAAATGCAATGTGCTTCATCTACTGCAATCAAACTGATCGGTATGGACTGGATCGCATCCAAACTGTCTTTGGTTTCCAATCGTTCAGGTGAAAGGTATAATAGTTTCAAATCACCGTAGCGGGCTCTTGATAATATGGCATCCATTTCTTTCCAATGCATACCAGAATGAATGGCCGCTGCCTGAATTCCTAATTCTTTCAAACGGGCCACTTGATCTTGCATCAATGCAATGAGCGGGGATATAACTAAACAAACTCCGGGTAAACAAAGGGCCGGAACCTGGAAACAAATTGATTTTCCTGCACCGGTTGCCAAAAGTGCAACAGTGTCTTTGCCTGATAATATTGAATCAATAATTTCTCTTTGTGGGGATCTGAAATCCGGATAAGACCAGTATTTCTGAAGGATCTCAAGTGGATCCAATGCGTTGGGTGTTGTTAAAAATGTGGACAGCGAATCTGATGTTTCTGCAAACTTGGATTAAAATAATGATATTTTTTACCAAAATGGTAAGAAAATCCAATGGTTAGCGATTGAAACCAGTCTTTGTCAGCAGGATTGGCGCGTTGGGTGCCTGTAGCCGCGTTGATTTTGTTTCCAAGGGCTGCTGCAACCGGTCCGTTATTTTCAAGTAATTCCTGATAAGAAACATAATTTTTTGAAGCGTCATCCAGGTAATCTGTACCGGTTTGCCGTGCTACCATATCCAAACTTAATGAATAAGAACTCGAAATAAAATAGCGCAGTCCAAAGCCAAAATTCAATGCATAACTATAAAGCGAATATTTTGGATCATAATTTGGCATTCCTTGCCCTTCAGTTCCTAAGGCTTGCAATGAAACAGCACTGCCAAAGTAATTGGCTTTTGGATTAAAATGGAATGCAGAAACTCCAAATTCCAGGTAAGGACTCAATCTGGGAGCACGCTCTAAAAACAGACTTAATAATTGAAATTGACCATAAAAACCCAATTCCTGTATTTGAGATTCAAATTGTAACTTTCTTTTATCAATGCCAGGGCGGGTGGAATACCGATCATCCCCACTCACAGCCAATTGCATAAAATGCAACCGAAGACTAAATACAGGGTCAATTTCAGCCCGGAGATGGAGTCCGAAACATGGGTGACTTTGTTTTACAGAAGCTTTGATTGACTCAGTTAAATCCCCGCTGTAATTGGATGCCCCAAAAGATACTCCAAGGTCAATATTTTGCGTTATGCCTTGAAGCCAACATAAACTAAGGATAGTTAAAACTGTTATTCTCATCTTTGACCTGCTAATGACAGAAGGCAAAAATACAAACATATTTCAAATAATATTAATATATTATATTTTAAATGTTGATTAATAACACTTTATTCATTAAATAAATTCTTAAACTGTAATTATATGCGTTTTTTAAAACCTAATTTGTTCCTGGTAATCAGTCTGTTAATGTTTCAAAACCTTTTTGGTCAGGATGCTTTACCAAGAAATTGGCATCTACTGGACAAATCTCAGGATGGACTCAATGGAACTTCAACTGAAAAAGCTTATAAAGAATTATTGGCCGGCAAGAAAGCTAAAACCATCGTCGTTGCAATCCTGGATTCCGGTGTAGAACCAGACCACGATGATTTAAAAGATGTTATGTGGACCAATCCAAAAGAAATCCCCGGCAATGGCATCGACGATGATAAAAATGGCTACATCGATGACATCCATGGGTGGAATTTTATTGGAGGCAAAAATGGAAATGTTGCCAATGATACGTATGAAGCGACCCGCTTGTATGCGCAACTCCGCTACAAATACGAACAAGCAGATCGTTCTAAATTAACCGGAAAACAAAAAAAAGAATACGATCAATTCATTAAACTAAAGACAGATACTGAAAGTCGCCAAAAAAGTGCCCAAACGAATTTGGATTATATTCAACATACTGAAAAATTAATACTTGGACTGCTTGATACCTTAGCAAATGCACTGGGTGATCAAGCTTTGAATTTGGAAAACATCAATAACATTGATGAAAAAGATTCCAAATCCCTTTCGATGAGTATTGCGATGACTAAACAAATCCTGGCAGAAAACTCAAACTTTAAAAATGTAGCTGAACTGAAATCATTTTTAGTTACAGATTTTGAAGAAGGAAAAATTCATTATACCAATGAATTAAAGTATGCATTTAATCCGGATTACAATCCCCGAACCATTATTGGAGACAATTATGACAATGTCAATGAACGTATATATGGCAACAATGATGTAGAAGGTCCGGATGCTTCGCATGGCACACATGTAGCGGGATTGGTGGCTGCTAAGAGGTCTAATGGGATTGGCATCGATGGTGTAGCAGATCATGTGCGCATTATGTCGGTTCGTTGTGTACCCGATGGCGATGAACGCGACAAAGATGTTGCCAATGCCATTCGCTACGCCGTTGACAATGGTGCTTCAATCATTAATATGAGTTTTGGCAAAGGGCATTCCCCTAATAAGGAAACAGTGGATGAAGCAGTAAAATATGCAAAGGATCACGATGTATTATTAGTACACGCGTCCGGTAATTCTGCTGAAAACAATGACAAGGTGCCCAATTATCCCAATAAGTATTTTGCCAAGAAAAAATTTCTTGGATGTAATAAAGCATCCAACTGGTTAGAAGTTGGTGCATTATCTTTTGAAGACGCACCAAAATCCATCGCAGGATTTTCAAATTATGGAAAAAAATCGGTTGATTTATTTTCTCCAGGTGTTCAAATTTATTCAACGATTCCAAATAACAAATACAAGAACGAACAAGGAACCTCTATGGCCAGTCCGATTGCAGCAGGCGTTGCTGCCTTGATACGCTCCTATTTTCCTGAATTGACTGCAAAACAAGTTCGTAAAATATTACTGGAAAGTGCAGTCAAAGAAACTAGCAAAGTAACCGTTCCAGGTGTTAAGACAGATGCTAAATTGTCAGACATTTCTGTATCAGGTGGTATGATCAACAGTTATGAAGCTGTAAAACTAGCGTCAAAAACAAAAGGCAAAAAGAAACTTAAAAACTCAGAACGTTTTGATCCGGAAGGTGGCATACAAAATCCTTCTCAGCCAAGAACTTGATAGGTGATAGGTGATAGGGGGTAGTTGATAGTTGATCGTTGTTAGTTGATAGCTAGCTTGATAGCTTATTAGCTTCTTAGCTTGATAGCTTATTAGCGTCCTTGCTTTTTTTCTACTTTGCGTCTCTGCGAGAAATTAATTAGTTGATAGGTGATCGTTGTTAGTTGATAGCTGGAACTATTGCATCCATACTTCTTTGCTACTTTGCTTCCTTGCTTCTTTGCTTCTTTGCAAGAATTCAATTAGTTTGAGTCATTTTTTAATCTTATCTTTTGTATGCTGACGTAAAACAAAAGTCAACCAGCTCTTTGCAATCTAGAGTCTGACAATAATCATTGTAGCTTTTTACGCATATTTTAGTTATATTTACTGATTATTAATTTTTAAATACAATTTGATGTCGAAAATGATTTTAATTGCGCTTTCTTTCTGTTTTATAACAGATTCAGTGGTCGCGCAAAGCACAACAGCTGCAAAGCCTGATTATTCCATGTATAACAATATGTTTATTAAACCAAAACGAGGGCATGAAAAACAATTTGAACAAGGTGTAAAAGCTCATAATGCAGCGTTTCATGCTTCTGGGCCTTCTAAAGCATCCTTATCAATAGTTACAGAAGGGAGCAGAAGTGATGGTTGGTATATTTGGGGAATGGGCCCATTAACCTATACTGATATGGATCACATGCCACAAGGTGATGCCAAACATGATGATGATTGGGATAAAAATGTGGATGCTCACGTAGAAGAATACGGAGAATCCAATTTTTGGAAACTAAAAGATGATCTTTCTTATACACCTGCTGGATACAATCCAAGTCATTTGGATGTTTGGGTAGTAGACATTAAACCCGGAAAGCGTTACTTATTTGCAGAGTTGATGAAAAAAAATAAAGCAGTTTGGGAAGCAAAAAAATATCCATTTTCCTCAAGAGTATTTTACAATGATCTTTGGAGTAATACTGGTAGAGATGCTTCCATTGTTTATAATTTTGATCATTATGCAGATTTTGACATGGACATTAAGTTTAAAGAAGATTTTGAATCCGTTCACGGGGTCGGTTCTTATGATAATTTCTGGAAAAGTTGGAATGAATGTGTAAATGGTGTTGATGAACACCTCCGGAAGATTTTAAAATAATTTTTGAATGGAAAAAGACTATTCTAATCGATTGGATTAAAATTGTTGATTTACTATAAACCCAACAAGATGATTAAATCACAATCCTTTTGTTGGGTTTTTTATTTGTTTTTTACAATGCGTTTAACAATTTCGCTTACGGGTCTGATTGCATCAATGTATTCTATTGTGGTACCGGCGCACCATACGTTGTGATACCCTGCATCAAACGCAGCATTATAGAGCGTATCCATTCCCCGTTTGTACGTCCAAAGTTTAAACCACTTTTTAAAAGTTTTATTTGTGCTAAGTAATTTCTGCAATACATTTTGCTTGGTTCCAATTTTTTTAACGTAGTCTGTATTGATTACAGTGCAGGGAATTCCACTTAACTTAGTGGTACAAACAATATCCTTAGCTGAATAATCTACACAAGCTTGTTTGTATTCTAAACATACGTCCGCCTCTTCAGAAGCAATAAAAACGGTTCCAATTGAAACTCCATCTACCCCTAAGCTTAATTTCTCATTTAAAGATTTATAATCACCCACACCACCTGCAGAAATAATTATAAGATGAGGAAATAATCGAATTAACTCAGGAACAAATTCTTGCGGGGATAAGGGTCCAAGATGACCCCCTGCCTGATTGGTAACTGCAATAAGTCCATCTGGATTTAGCGCTGCAGCCTTATATGCATATTCAATGGTAGAAACATCACAAAACACTTTAATTCCTCTGGGTTTACACGCTTCAATGACTTTGGATGGATTGCCCAATGAGGTAATTACAAATGGCACTTTAAATTCAAGCACTAAATTGAGTTGGTCTTTAAATTTATAGTTTGATTTATTTACGATCAGGTTGATTCCATAACAGATTCCCGAAGCTTTTAATTCTTCCAAAGCCTTTCTCAAATCCTGATTGGTACGGAAATTTAATGCAGGAATGCATCCTGCGATTCCATTTTCAGCAGCCGCCTTAACCATTGCAACATTAGAAACTAAAAACATAGGCGCCATCAATACAGGATATTGAATTCCCAATAACTTGGTAAGTCTGGTTTGCATGTCCATTTTAATAGGCCCACTTCAGGTAGGTCGTTCCCCAGGTAAAGCCACCCCCAAAAGCAGATAACAATAGTTTGTCTCCCTTTTTTAGTTTGGATTCCCATTCCCATAAACACAATGGAATTGTTCCTGAAGTTGTGTTTCCGTACTTATGGATATTAATCATAACTTTTTCCTTAGGGAAATCAAGCATTTCGGCAACCCCATTTATAATACGGATGTTTGCCTGATGAGGAACCAGCCAGTTGATATCTTCCAGACTTAAATGATTTCTTTTAACGATGTCTTGAATGGTATCCACCATTCCATTGATGGCCGCTTTAAAAACAGGTTTCCCATCCTGGAAAACAAAGTGCTCTTTGCGATCTATGGTTTCATGTGTAGGTGGTTTAAGCGAACCGCCCGCCTTCATGTGAAGGAATTCACGACCGGCTCCATCTACGTGTAAAACACTATCAATGATGCCATTTCCACTGTCATCCGGCTCCAATAAAACAGCTCCTCCTCCATCTCCAAAAATGATGCAAGTGGCTCGATCTGTATAATCAATTATTGAAGACATCATATCAACCCCAACTACTATAATTTTTTTATGCGTTCCACTTTCAATAAATTTTGCAGCTGTTGTTAATCCAAATAGAAATCCGGAACAGGCAGCGTTGATATCATAACTAAAGGCATTTTTAATTCCCACTTTATAACAAATAGCACTCGCAGTATCCGGAAATCTCATATCGCCCGTTACGGTACAGCAAATCAGCAACTCAATTTCTTCCGGTTTCGTCCCCGTCTTTTTTAACAATTCTTCCACCATCCTTTTACCTAAATCTGAAGTAGCCATCCCAGGCTCTTTTAGAATGTGTCGCTCTTTGACTCCCGTTCGGGTGGTAATCCATTCGTCGGTGGTATCTACCATTTTTTCTAACTCTGCGTTGGTCAACACATAATCGGGAACATATCCTTGAATGCCTTTAATAGATGCTAATAACTTGGTCATGCTAGCTGATTTGAGCCTGTAAAGATACATGGATATCAGAAAACTGAAACAAATCAATTAACTTATTAAAATTTATTTTAAAGTGTAATAAGCTTATAATTAATATTTTATATATATTAATATTTTATAATTTAATTTTTGGTCTATTTTTTGCAGCAGTTTAAGATATTATTCATTACCAAAAAACTCAAAAACATGAACGCAATTAAATTCTATTCATTATTGATCCTTTGGATCTCCGGTTTACAACTCCAAGCCAACAATTTTCCAACTGAAAAAACCATCAACGCTGCCAAAGCGAAAGCCTGTCAGGAAAATAAAATTGTCATTATGGAATTTACAGCCAAATGGTGTATTCCAGCAAAAGACATGGAGCAAGCTGTTTTTGGAAATGTAAAAGTCCAACAATTTATAGCTGAACATGCTATCTTTTTTCAAGTAGATATTGACGAACAAAAAAACTTAAAAGCTGAATATAAAATACAGGCACTTCCTACAATCATATTAATGAAGGCTTCTGGAAAAATTCTTTCAAGAAAAGAAGAATCTTTTAATGCAGAATCTTTTATTGCCTGGGTGGAAGAAAATCTGGAACAAATGCCAAAACCAGAATCTGCAAAAATTAAAAGTCAGGAAGCAAATCTTGATGAAAACGTGAGCATTGAAATGCCGCTTTTAGAATTGGATGAGTTTGATTCAGAAAAAATTTCGCAAGAATCCAATGGAAGTGAAAGTAATGTTTCTGCAAGTACAGAAACCACCTTTCAAAATGAATCAAAATCCAATCAAGATTTATCAGGTGCGTCAAAATCTTTTCACATCCAGGCGGGAGTATTTTCTAGTCGGGATAATGCAGACAATCTATCCATCCAGTTAGCAGCTAACTTCAATCAACAAATACTGATTGCTACTGAAACAGGCAAATCTAAAACAACATTTAAAGTGAGAATTGGCGAATTTGAAACTGAAGAAGAAGCGGCTGTATTTTTAGCATATATGCAAAAGAACCATTTTTCAGGTGTTGTAAAAGCAAATTAATAAATTTCCCAGACTTTAACAACATGGATTCAAGTTCCCTTCTGATTCGCAATATCAAACAATTGGTTGGAGTTTCTAATACAGCTCTGGCACTTAAGAAGGGAAAAGAGTTAAATAAATTAGATTGTTTGGATCACGCTTATTTGTTGATCGAACACGGAAAAATAAAATCTTTTGGACCAGATCAGAATGCGCCTGAATTTTCAGGTGAAATCCTGGATGCAAAAAATGGTTTGGTGCTTCCTTCTTTTATAGATTGTCATACGCACCTGGTTTTT
This sequence comes from Saprospiraceae bacterium, assembly GCA_016714025.1. Lineage (NCBI taxonomy): Bacteria > Pseudomonadati > Bacteroidota > Saprospiria > Saprospirales > Saprospiraceae > Saprospiraceae bacterium. Next base: position 191,327 of record JADJOB010000001.1, read on the forward strand.
GCAGCATGGCGTGAACAAGAATTTACAGATCGCATTCATGGCTTGAGTTATCAGGAAATTGCTGCAAAAGGAGGTGGCATCCTCAATTCAGCACGAAAATTAGGATTACTATCTGAAGATGAATTGTATTCACATGCAGCCCAACGATTACAAGTAGCTATTCAAAGCGGTACCGGCGCCATTGAAATAAAAAGCGGCTATGGTTTGGATCTTGAAAACGAATTAAAAATCCTCAGGGTCATAAAGAGACTCAAAGAAAATTTTCAAATTCCAATTAAGGCCAGTTTTTTAGCTGCACACGCCTACCCTTTGGCGTTTAGAGAAAATCATGCAGGTTATATCGATTTAATCATCAAACAGATGATGCCTCAAATCGCAGCGGAGGGATTGGCAGACTATTGCGATGTTTTTTGCGAACAAAATTTCTTTAGTACATCAGAAACAGATCAAATCCTGGAAGCAGCTTCCCACTACAACTTAAAAGCGCGCATCCACACAAATCAATTTTCACACAGTGGAGGCATTGAAACCGCTATTCGCCACCGAGCAATCAGCGTAGATCATTTAGAGGTCTGCAACTCCCATGAGATCGAACAACTTAAAAATTCAGAAACCCTACCGGTACTCTTACCCGGAGCTGCTTTCTTCATGAATCTGGAACAAGGTCCGGCGCGTGAAATGATTGAAGCTGGCTTGCCCATGGTTTTAGCTTCCGATTTTAATCCGGGAACCTGTCCGTCTTCCAGCATGCCATTTATTTTTAGTTTAGCCTGTATTCAGATGAAACTAAGCCCCCAAGAAGCTTTTAATGCTATGACCCTCAATGCGGCATACAGCCTGGAAATACAGGATCAATTGGGTAGTCTGACCCCTGGTAAAGTTGCAAATTTAATTATAACAAACCCTGTTTCCAGCTTTGAATTTCTGCCCTATTCTTTTGGCACGAAATGGATTGACCGCATTTTAATAAAAGGTCAGCCTGTTATTTAAATAAAATCCCTAGTTTTGCAAACCATTTTCGGCAAAAACTTCGTTGTAATTGCTGAGCTTCCTTAATTTCATATTACCTTTTTTTTAAATATCTTTGCGGACCAAATGATCTGAAGATGATCTATAAAATACTATGTAAGCACTTTTTGCCCTTTATTTTCTTATTCTGCCTGATCGAACCCGAATCGTCCTTTGCGCAGCCAAAGTGTGTTCAATTTGACATTATTGGGGGTTCAGCCCCAAAAGGTGATTGTATTTGGGTGCCCGTACGGGTATATAAGTTTGATACCATACTTTCTGTTCAATTCGCTATAGCATATGATCCATTGGTCATTATGCCCATTGCAAGGTGGGCCAATAATAAACTTGTAGGATTGGACACCAGTAACAATATCAATTTTGACAACACCCGTAAAATCGTTCGATTTCTTTGGGCGAATCCTAATGGAAATTGTGCTGGGTTGCAGGATGGGGATACACTGATCATGATTAAATTTAAATTAATTGGAGAACCGGGTACTTGTACCAACATCAATTTTTTTAATAAATCTCCCATTCAAAATGAAGTTTTGGATTGTAACGCAGATGAATACTGTTTTGAAGAAATCAATTCCAATGACAATCAAATTTGCATAGGCCAGCCTGTAGACCTATGTGTAATTACTTACTCCTGTGGAACATTTACCAATACCGGAACGATTACCATAAAGCCCTATGGTGGAACCCCACCCTACCGAGTTGACAAAATAACAGCTCCTGTTCAAAATGACATTCTTCAAAAAAGTGGTGATTGCGTTATTTATAACGGATTATTTCCGGGTAATTATCAGATACGTGTAACCGATGCAACGGGTAAAGATACTTTGATCAATTTAGTGATAGGCCTCGCAAGTCCGATAGCCATTTTTCAAAATGGCCTTAAAAATCCTACATGCTGGAACACATCCGATGGATCAATTTCTATACGAATTACAGGTGGATCCGGATCTTATGTAATTGGTTGGCGCCCTTTGAATTCCTATGGAGTGACCACCATCAATAAATTACCTGTAGGGACCTACATGGTCAACGTGAAAGATTCAGTAGGTTGTTATGCACAAGACAGTTTTACCTTATTTGCAGATACTTTATTTGGACAAGTGAATATTGTAAAGGATGCCAGCTGTAAACAGGATGGGATTGTTTTAGCCAGAGCCACTGGCGGAGACCCTTGTCCGGTAACCGGATATTGCTTCTACTGGAGTCAAAACACCAATGATAATATTTGTGATACAGTTAGTATCAATGACAGTTTATCCGGCAATCAATTTGTAATCATTGAAGATTGCAGAGGCTGTAGAGATACACAATATTTTGACGTTAAATTTTCGGGAAATCTACTGGATTCCATTGTAATAGACACCATTAAATGTTTTGGCGACAGCGGTAGAATTTATTCATTTATTAGTTCTGCAGGAATTCTTAATACGCCTTGTTTGTTTCAACTCACCAATCAATTAAATCAATCTGTTTTTGGTGGGCAGAATGGCGTCTCAACGTATATCAGTCCAAAAATTCCAAAAGGAACTTACTATTTAAAAATTACAGACAATGCGGGATGTGAACGAATAGACACGATCGTTTTGTCTGAACCAAGCAAGTTGGAAATTCTTGAAAACTCCATTGATACTACAGAATCTTGTCAACCCGGAATGGATGCATTTATAGATGTCCGTGGCTTAGGGGGAATAGGACCTTATTCATTTAAATGGAATACTTCATTTATGGGTCCCAGAATTACGAATCTATCCCAAGGAAATTACACAGTAACCCTGACGGATGCCAACAATTGTACCTTGATAAAATCCTATCAAGTAATTCAACCCAATGGTCCTCGTATTGATAGTTTTAAATTAATTAAACCGGTTTGTCCGGGTGATGCGACAGGGCGAGTCGAAGTTGTTTTTACCCCTGGTTCCAGACCGATTCAAAGCTTTAAATGGAACGTAGCTGGTAATTCAGCTGTTTTAAATAATGTAGCTGCGGGTAAATATTATGTGACCATTACAGATCAGAATGGATGTGAAGCAATTGATTCTGTTACATTGGATGTATCTGGAAATGCAATTAAAATAAATTCGACCAATATTAGAGATCCACAATGTTTTGGCAGAAATGATGGGTTTATCATTGTTAATGTAACTGGCGGACAAGGTGTATTAATCTATAATTGGGATAACGGCGTTCAAAACGCGGTGAATACCAATCTTGTTTCAGGCACCTATTGTTTGCATGTTGATGACATGGGCGGTTGTCCGGCATTGGATACTTGTTTCACTTTATCTGATCCATTAAAAACTTCTATCCAACTATCTTCAATCATTGCCCCTACCTGCGCTACAGTTGGAACCTGCGATGCGCAAGCCATCATTTTAGCAACTGGAAAAGATTCAACATATTCAATTACCTGGCCCAATGGTGAACAAGTATTTATAAATTCAGATACAACCTACACACTATGTTCAGGCAATCAATATGTAATTGTAACCAATGGATTTTGTGCCGATACATTCTTCTTTAATGTTCCAGCCGCCATTCCGATTAGTATTGATACTCCAGGTCTAAGTATTATTCCACCAAGATGTTATTTATCAAACGATGGTCAAATTAATATCAAAGCAAAAGGGGGAACTGGTCCCTACCAATATTGTTGGGTTAACCCTATGGTCAACACACCGAGCCTTGGGAATTTAGGAGATGGAATGTATTACGTAAATATTAAGGATAGTTTTAATTGTGTTTATCTGGATTCCATCCGATTGAGACAACCTGATTCAGTGCGGGTGGACGTCATTTTAGGTGCTACTTTGGACATCACGTGTTCAGGAAGAAATGATGGTAGGATTACAACTGCCTGGACCGGCGGAAATCGTGGAAAAGGTATATTTACCTGGAATCCTCCAATTCTTCAGGATTCTGTTGCAACTAATTTACCGGTTGGAAATTATATTTTAACTGTAACAGATGTAAAAGGATGTACCGGGACAGCTAGCTATACGATCAAAGAACCCCCGCCATTGCAATTTTCATTAAGTCCAATCGATACCCCACGATGTACCAATGACCAGATATTATTCACTGTACTTCAGGCAAACGGAGGCAGTGGCCCTTTGTATCGATTTACCGTAGATAATGGAGCTCCAAATAATCTAAGCGAAACGGTTCCATTATTTAGTGGTTCTTACATGGTTCGAATTTATGATAAAAATAATTGTTTTGTTGATACAACTATCACGATAAGTAATCCAACCAATTTACTTTCATTAAATTTTGGGAAGGATTTCGATACGATCCAATTAGGTGACAGCATCTTCCTGGATGGCAAATTAAATTCAAATGTGTTGATAGACACCATCATTTGGAATCCATCAGGATCTGTAAGTACTCCAGGAAATGCCAGTTCATTTGTAAGACCGGGCAGAAATACAGAATACCTTTTGACCGTCATTGATGAAAATGGTTGTGAAGTCAGCGATAAGATTACCATTATTGTCCGTAATGCACGCAAGTTATATGTACCAAATGCATTTTCTCCAAATGGCGATAATATCAATGATTTCTTTACAATAACTACGGGCTCTGGAGTGGATGCAATTAAATCAGTTCAGGTATTTGATCGATGGGGCAATAAAGTGTATATCGAGGAAAATCCCGATTTAAGCAATGGCTCAATTAATACCTGGAATGGCCGCTTTGGAAACAACGGTGATTATATGAATCCTGGTGTATATGTTTATATAATTGAAGCATTATTCCGGGATGGGGCCACTGTTGTCTATCGCGGTGATTTGACTTTGCTTCGTTAAAGGGCTAAGCTTAGGTAATGAGATGAAATCATGATTGTCATTTGAATTTAAACACGAACTAAATTACCTTCGATGACAAGATGCATTTCAAAATTCGAACAAAAATAAAATCACACGTTACTTCTGTGTGAAATTCTTCATTGCAGTTTGGCTTTTATTGCTTTTAGCTTTCCCTCTTGTATCTTATGCCTATTTCAGGATGGAATTAATCTTAATAAGGTTTAGACCTCCAATTTAGCTAACTCGTTTGAACGTTTATTTCAAGAGAAAAAAACTTCCTTTGACTTTGTAGTCTTCATTTTTACATGAATAGGAAATTCGATAATAATAAGTACCCGGTGTAAGTTCTTTGCCATTCCAACTACCATCCCATTGGCTTTTAGGATCCTGGTAACGTACCATCAAAGAGCCATTTCGATCTATGATATCAAAGTAATGGAGTGTTTCTATAATGTAGTTATTAGAAATAAAAAATACATCATTGACTTGATCATTATTAGGTGAAAATGCTGTTGGCAATCGAAGCTGGGAGCAATCAATTTTGGACGTATCAATGACTTTTATCAAAACACTATCTGTTGCTGTACAGAAACCGTGCCTGACATTTAAAAAGTACTTGGTTGTTTGTAATGGGCTGGCCAAGGGATTCAAGATTGAACTGGAACTTAATCCGTTGGAAGGAGTCCATTGGATGGTGGAAGCACATTCGCTTTCTGCACGGATATTAAAAGAGGATCCTGCAAAAATTAAACTGTCTGAAGTTAAAATTTGATCTTGAAGAATTTGTGCATTCAAAACCTGAGAACTATTCAGACTGTAGTTGGTCAGATACACATTATCCAACAAACCATTCATTTTAGCTGCAAAATTGCAAGGAGATCCATTAAAACTGATTGGAACGTTGTTATTTAATCTCAATATAAAATTGGAGGATTGCTCGTCTTTCAAAGCCCCATTTATAAATAAACGAAATTGCCCGGCAGATCTAGTTAGTACAATTTGCTGCCAACATTGTCCGGCATCTGCTTTTCCAACTAATTGAATAAATTTATCAAAACCTTGTTGTAACGAACAAACAAAAGTAGAATCTTTAGATTGATAAACAATCATAAATGAGGTATCTGCATTGCAGCTTTTCATTTTTGACAACACATCAAAATTTCCAATTCCAGGTTGAATGGCAATTGAAAAACCCAAACTGAAGTCACCGTAAAAAAATGTATCGGCCTGCAATGGTAAGGTAAGTATTTGATTGTTGAGTTCCAAGGCATCGTTTTCAAGTCCACACACACAAACTGGAGCTTTGGATGTTGTAGCCGGATTGGTCTGTTGTGAAAGTTCTGTTAATGCGCATTGGTCAAACGAGTAACTAAATTTCAGTTTTTGCTGAGCAGGGAGCAAAACAGGGAAAAAGAGTATAAAAATTAGTATTCGATTCATAAAGACTCAAAATTATGAATTCCTTAAGGGAATAAACCTTGTTTTTTGAAAAAGGTCTAAAAGTGGGTATAAAAATATATGTAGTTTTGCCGTCGCTTCGATTCATTTATGTTAGCGAGACTCTTCAAAAATAAGGTGCGAACCACTCCCCCAGACCAGGAAATGAGTTTTCTGGATCACATTGATGCATTACGAGGTCACCTATTTCGTTCTGCTGCTTACATCTGTGTAGCTGCTGTTATCGTATTTACTCAAAAAAGTTTTGTGATTGATACGGTGGTATTGGGCCCGGTCCATGAAGATTTTGTAACCTATCGCTTTTTTTGTAATTTATCAGAGTTTACCTGTATTTCACCTAAGGACATTAAATTGTTTACAAGAGAATTGAGTGAGCAATTGATTGTTCATTTAAAGGTTAGTTTTTTTATCGGCTTGATCTTGGCATTCCCCCTGGTATTTTGGGAGTTTTGGCGTTTTGTAAAACCAGGCTTGTACGACAAAGAGGTAAAGGCTACTACCGGTGTAATCTTTTGGTGCACCTTTCTATTTCTATTGGGTGTCTTGTTTGGTTATTTCATTTTAGCCCCTTTTTCTATAGCATTTCTCGCATCATACAATGTCAGTGACCTTGTTGAAAGTTCAGCCAGTTTGAGTTCATATGTCGATTCAATGACGATGTACACTATGGCAACCGGCTTAGTGTTTGAGTTACCACTTGTTGTATATTTTCTCTCAAAACTTGGTATTATGGGGCCAGGATTTATGCGCACGTACCGGAGGCATGCCATAGTAGTCATTGCAATAGTAGCAGCGATTATCACTCCACCGGATGTGACGTCAATGCTTGTCGTCACGTTTCCTCTTTTGATCTTATATGAATTGAGTATATACGTTGCTGCATATAATTATCCGAAGGAACCCAAGCCACTCTCATGATCCGAATCTCATCTTCCCTGACCTTGGTTTTATCGATCTTTATTCCAGTATTCTGGTTTGTATTTTTTGGAAGCCTTTGTTTGTTTTTTGTGCTTCAAGATCCGGAAGATTTACCTTTCTCAAATCCAGTACCAATTAAAATTGGGTTCATTGCTTTTTACTTATTTTTTGGACTTTGTATCTATTATTTTTTATTTCAATTAAGACGCGTTGAATTGGATGATTCGTATATTTATATAACAAACTACTTTAAGACCATTAAATTACCACTTGATCAGGTGGTTAGTTTTTCAACAATTCATTTATTTGGGATGAACCGAGTCAAAGTACGTCTTGCCTATAAGAGCAGCCTCGGTAAAAACATTCGTTTTATTTGTGACAAGGCAAGGTTTGACTATTTTAAATCACGCATTGAACCCTTGCAGCAATAAAACCTTGCAGCATTTCAATATTAAAAGAATGCTGAATTCGATGTTTTATGCTTTAGATTCCAATCTAATAACCGGGCAAATCATTTCTTCCATAGAAATGCCGCCATGTTGAAATGTATTTCTATAATAATTCTGATAGTAATTAAAATTATTTGGATATAGAAAATAAAAATTTTCTTTGGCAAATATAAAAGTTGAAGATAAATTCGGACGAGGAAGTCCAACTTTATTTGGTTCCTTTATTTCCAGAACATCTTTCTTTTCATAATTTAAATTCTTTCCCACTTTATAACGCAAGTTGGTAGTCGTTTCGCGGTCTGCAATCACTTTAGATGGATCTTTTACACGAATGGTTCCGTGGTCTGTGGCAATAAATAATTGTACTTTATATTGGCTAAGCTTTTGCAAGGTTGCCCAAAGAGGAGAATGCATGAACCAACTTTTTGTAAGAGATCGGTACGCTTTTTCATCCGAAGCCAATTCTTTGAGCACTTCCATTTCAGTACGAGCATGCGATAACATATCGATGAAATTGTAAACGATTAAACTAAGATTGTTTTGCAATAAATTATGTGCAGAATCAACCAGGTTTTTACCATGTGTGGCATTTGTTACTTTAAAATATTCAAATTTCAAATCCTTTTGAAGACTTCTTTTAATCAGATTTGCAAATAAATCGGGTTCTTTTAAATTTTTACCTCCCTCTTCATTATCGTTTAACCACCAATCCGGATAATGCTTTTCAATTTCCGATGGTAATAATCCCGCAAATAAAGCATTCCGGCTGTATTGCGTTGTGGTAGGCAAGATACTAAATGAAAAATCTTCATCTTCAATGGAATACAACTCTGCAATCACGGGCTCAATGACTTTCCATTGGTCAAACCGAAGATTATCTAACAATACAAAAACACTGGGAATGTCATTCTTCAGATAAGGAAATACTTTTTTCAACATTAATTGATGTGACCAACTTGGCTGCTCTTTCGTCGGGTTTTCAAACCATTTCTGATAATTATTGATAATGTATTTGGAAAATTCAGAATTTGCCTCAGCTTTTTGGTTGATTAAAATTTCGTGCATTTCGGTAGATGCATTTTGGTCAAATTTTAATTCCCACTGAATTAGTTTTTTATAGATATCTACCCAGACTTTATAATCCGGATTGCCATTTATTTCCATAAACAGATCCCTGAATGCCATTTGGTAATCCATCGTATTTTTTTCAGAAACCAATCGTTTATTATCCATTAATTTTTTAATGGTCATTACTAACTGGTTAGGATTTACCGGTTTTATCAAATAATCTGCTATTTCAGATCCGATAGCCTCTTCCATAATATTTTCAGCCTCATTTTTCGTCACCATGACAACCGGTTGCTGGATCCCTCTTTGTCTTAATCGATTCAATGTTTCAAGCCCTGTAATTCCTGGCATGCTTTCATCTAAAAAAATCAGATCCGCAGATTTAGGATCTTTCTCTAATAGATCAAGAACATCATGCCCGTTTGTAGTAGTAGTAAGATGGTAACCCTTTTTCTCAAGAAAAAAAAGTTGCGGTTTTAACAGATCTATTTCATCATCTGCCCAAAGTATCCTTATTTTATCCATAAATTTGATGGCCTTTAAGAGGAAACGATTCAAACTGAAAAGATAGTATTCAAATCTATGCCAACGAGCCCCGTCAAAATAATAAATGATCCGATTTATGGATTTATTATGGTTCCGAAAGGAATTCTGACTGATTTAATGGACCATCCCTGGTTTCAACGATTGCGCCGAATAAAACAACTCGGATTGAGTCATTTTGTTTACCCAGGAGCTGTGCATACACGTTTTCAGCACGCATTGGGTGCATTTCACCTAATGACTAAATCCCTTGAAACCTTAAAACTTAAAGGGTATCCTATCAATGCAGAAGAGTTTGAAGCAGCTCAAATAGCCATTCTATTGCATGATGTTGGCCATGGCCCATTTTCACATGTTCTAGAACATAGTTTAGTTCCTGTAGATCATGAAAACCTTACGCTCCTGATTATGAACGATCTTAATCAGGAATTTAACGGGGCCCTGAACCTTGCAATTCAAATATTTCAAAAAAAATATCCCCGGCAATTCCTTTGTCAATTGGTATCCAGCCAACTGGATGTGGATCGTATGGATTACTTAAACCGGGACAGTTTTTTTACCGGCGTTGTAGAAGGGACTATTGGTTATGATCGCATTCTCAATATGATGGGTATTGATGACGACAGACTTGTTTTTGAAGAAAAAGCCGTTTTATCAATTGAAAGTTATTTATCAGCGAGAAGGCTTATGTATTGGCAAGTGTATATGCATAAAACATCCCTGATGGCAGAACACATGCTTGAAGTTTTACTAAGTAAGTGTAAGCTTGAAACAAACAATCTCCCCGCTGCACCTGAAAGCTTGCAGTATTTTTTGTTTAACAATTTACAAGATACAGCTGAAAAGGATCCAAATGACCTTCTTCGTGCATTTCAAAAAATTGATGATAATGATATCGAAATGCTTTTAAAAACCTGCAGCCATTCCAAGGAGCCGTTAATATCCTACCTTGCAAATTGCTTATTAAGTCGTAAGTTTTTTAAACTTATTTATAATAAGAATAATTTTTTACAAGATGTATTACAAGGGTATCGCAAACAAACTGAGCATACACTTGATCTCTCTCGGAATGATACTTCCCTATTGGTTCAGGAAAATTATTCTGAATTCCAAGCTTACAACCCAAATGAGGATGAAATCATGATACAAACAAAATCCGCTGGCATTATAAAACTTTCAGAAGCAATCTCTCTAGACCACTTTACCATCAAGGAGTTAAAATACTTCATTGGCATTCCAAAGGAAATTTAATTTATAAAGCCTGCTGTTGTTTGTTACTCTTTCTATTCAGGAAATCTTTGCTATTTAAAATTTAAATGAATCTAATCTGGTTGATCTAAACTTATTACAAGTGGATCAACTTATTTATAAACCTTCCCATTTACTTAAGATTTAGCTTGAATTTTTAGAATAATCTTAAATTCACTTACCTTCACCTTCTAAATTAACAGTGCATGATTCAGGATAAACTTGTAAACGCCCTCCTCAATAAAGAATTAAATCGTCAACGAAGGGGATTAGAATTAATCGCATCAGAAAATTTTGCTAGTCTGGATGTTATTAAAAGCATTGGTACCTGGCTTAATAATAAATATGCTGAAGGATATCCCGGTAAAAGATATTATGGTGGCTGTGAAGTTATTGATGAAATTGAAAATCTGGCCATTGAATCCTTGTGTAAATTGTTTGGTGCCCAATATGCCAATGTACAGCCCCATTCCGGTGCACAAGCAAACATGGCTGTTCAATTGAGTTTATTAAAACCTGGAGACACCCTAATGGGACTAGACCTGGCACATGGTGGTCATTTAACCCATGGTTCACCTGTAAATTTTAGTGGAAAATATTTTAAAGTGGTGTCTTATGGTTTGCATCCGGATACTGGAAGAATTGATATGGAATCCGTTTATCAAAAAGCCATTGAACACAAACCTAAATTATTAATTTGTGGTGCATCTGCCTATTCCAGAGATTGGGATTATAAACGCTTCCGGGAAATCGCGGATGAAAGTGGCGCTACGCTTATGGCAGATATTGCGCATCCAGCTGGATTGATTGCAACCAAACAATTAAATGATCCAATTCCTTATTGCCATATAATTACATCAACCACTCACAAGACCCTTCGCGGTCCCCGGGGAGGAATAATTATGATGGGTTCGGATTTTGAAAATCCAATTGGAAAAAAGGACAAAAAAGGAAACTTGATCCCCATGTCCCAATTATTAAACAGTGCTGTTTTTCCGGGCACACAAGGTGGTCCTTTAGAGCATGTTATTGCGTCTAAAGCAGTTGCATTCAGAGAAGCAATGACTGTTGATTACATGAGCTATACCCAACAAGTCATTCGCAATTCAAAAGCCTTTTCGGAAGCCATGAAAGACAATGGTTTTAAAATTGTTTCTGATGGTACTGACAATCATTTATTTTTAGTAGATCTTCAAAGCAAACAGATTACGGGCAAAGAAGCTGAACAATTATTGATTCGGGCAGACATTACTACTAATAAAAACATGATACCCAATGATCCGGCTTCCCCAATGATTACATCTGGAATCCGATTGGGTACAGCTGCATTGACGAGCAGAGGATTTAAAGAACCTGATTTTGAGCAAACGGCACGTTGGATCAATGATTTAATTTCAAACAGGAATAATGAAATAAAAATTCAAGAAATTCGGACGGAAATTAATAAATTCATGGAGCGCTTTCCTTTATATCCGGAAATCCAGATCAACTAATTGATTTAATTTTTCAGGAGCATATTCAATGTGTTCAAGGCATAAGCCTTTGGCAGCTATGCTATATGATTTGCTGATCTGCTTTTTCAAGTTTATATCTTTTAGAATTTCTTCTTTGGTAATTTTATCAAGTGCCAAATTGATAGACATGCCTACAATTAATCGCACCATGCCTCTTACAAAACGATTTGCTTTGATATGATATTCGTAATATGCCGGAACTGGATTAGACCAATAACTTTCCATTATATTACAGGGAAAGGTCAGTAAATTACTTCCTGTTTTTGCAAACGAACTAAATTCTGAAAGTGTTGAAATTATTTCAGCAGCATCTTGAAGCTTGTTAATATTTAATTCTGTGCATTCCTTAAAAAAATAACATTCTGCTAATTGAAACGGATCCTTGACTAATTGCAGACGATACACATAACTTCTTGAGATTGCATCAAACCGTGCGTGAAAATCGTCCGTTGTATGAAATATATTATGCACTGCAATATCTTCAGGTAAAATTGCATTCAGAGAGCGTATTTTGAGTTTAGAAACGAGTTCATCCTGTAGATCAAAGTGTGCAAAATAATTTCGGGCATGAACTCCGGTGTCTGTTCTCCCACATCCTGTAATGGCAACCTCTGCACCTGTTAATACTTTGATTTTTTCCTGAAGCAATTGCTGCACTGAAATTTGGTTGGCTTGAATTTGCCATCCAAAATAATGATCCCCCCGGTATGATAATTTTAATACAATTCGCATCAGTCATCAAACATACAGTTAAAACCAGATTTTTAATTAACTTTATTATGAGTCAAAATTCCTTAAAAGAAAACAATAAACTTATTTATGATCCCCAAGCTATTTGATATCAGGCTTTCTGCAAATTCATTCAGTTCGAAATTATTTTATTGGATTTTAACTCTTCAACGAAAATTAAAAAATGTATGGGTTAAAAAATACGAATAACAAAAAAGGCCGGAATGTCCGGCCTTTCAAATATAAATTAAAAATTTTTATCCTATGATGCTATTGTCCTTTGCGTAGCCCCCGGCGTACATCAATGCACCTCCGGCGATTGCCAAATCTTTTAAGAAATTGCCCATATCCCCGCTCATGGCTGCACCTCTATGTATCATTAATACAAACACGATCATGAGTACTGCTAAACAAACTGCTGCCAATTTATCATATTTGCCAATAAACACACTGACTGCAAAAGCAATTAAACAAGCTCCTACCAAATAAACCATAATCAGTCCTCCAAATGGTGGCAATCCAGCCATCAGATCGGCATACAAAAAATGATTAATTCCAAAAACAGCAATGGGTAAAGCAAATAAGTACTTACCAATTCCAATAAATGCATTCATGTTCGTTGAGTTTTGAAGGTTAATAAATTAATTTTTTGCAATATAATGCAATTTAATCAAATTCATATTTTTCATATATGAAATTAATTCATATTAAATAAGTCCTATCCGTTAGTTCACAGATAATAATTAGGGAAATAATAAAATTTAAAGAATTTAGTGCTAGGCCGTCTTTTTAATCAATTGATTATCAATCCTTTTAAGGACATAGGCTTTGTCGATGGTAATTTTTCGATTGACTTTGTCACGATCGGTTTCAAACATAGCCTCTTTCAATACAGATTCACAAATCGAACGCAACCCTCGCGCACCTAACTTATTCTCAAAGGCCAATTCGGCAATGGTGGATACCGCTTCTTTTTTAAATTCCAATTGAATATTGTCCATTGCAAACAACTTCTGGTATTGTTTGATAATTGCATTTTTGGGTAAGGTCAAAATCTCCATCAAAGATTCTTTTGATAAGGATTCTAAATAAGCCAAAACCGGTAATCGCCCCAATAATTCCGGTATTAAACCAAATTTTTTAAGATCTTGATGGCTAACATACTTGATCAAACTCTCTTCCGATGCATCCACCCGCTCTGATGCTTGAGAATATCCGATTACATGCGTATTTAATCGTTTTGCGATTATTTTTTCCAGGCTGTCAAATGCACCTCCGCAGATAAATAAAATATTCTGTGTATTTAATTTTAAAAATTGCTGCTCCGGATGCTTGCGCCCCCCGGCTGGTGGAACGTTGACGTCAGCGCCTTCAATAATTTTTAGCATCGCTTGTTGTACTCCTTCGCCCCCCACATCTTTAGTTAATGATGGATTTTCTGAACGTCGCGAAATCTTATCCATTTCATCAATGTATATAATTCCTTTTTCTGCTTGAAAAATATCATAATCACAAGACTGCAGCAAACGGCTCAACATTCCTTCCACATCCTCTCCTACATAACCAGCTTCCGTAAATGAAGTGGCATCTACGATTGCAAAAGGAACATCTAAAAGCTTGGCAAGTGATTTTGCCATCAGGGTTTTCCCTGTTCCAGTTGGACCTATAAATAAGACATTTGATTTTTCAATTTCAACCTCATTGTCTTTGAATTCAGTCAGGCGCTTATAATGGTTGTACACAGCGACCGACAAGGTTTTTTTTGCCTCATCTTGTCCGACAACATAGAGGTCCAGATAATTCTTTATAAACTTTGGAGAAAAATGTTCCGGCAATTGAAATTCCTTTGCTTTTGTTTTTTTAGGACCACCCTTCAATAGTTCTTCCTCCACTATTTGATGCGCATGAAAAATACAAACATCGCAAATGGATGCATTTTCTCCTTGTACTAAAATTCCAACTTCAGATTGGTTTTTACCACAAAATACACAGGTTTCATCCTGTAAATTATCAGACCTTTTTTTGGCCATGGTGATTACTTACGATTTCTTACTAAAACTTCGTCCACAAGCCCATATTCTTTAGCCTCACTGGCTACCATCCAATTATCCCGGTCACAATCCTGTTCGATTTTCTCATACGGTTGTTCTGTATGATATGCCAGAATTTCATAAAGTTCTTTTTTCATGGTCTTAATTAGTTGATAGGAAATTTCCATATCACTAAATTGACCTTGCATACCTCCTGAAGGTTGGTGAATCATCACCCTGCTATGTTTTAAACAAGTGCGTTTTCCTTTGGTGCCTGCAGCCAATAATACAGCACCCATGGATGCAGCCAATCCTGTACAAATGGTAGCCACGTCTGGGTTCACATATTGCATGGTGTCATAAATTCCAAGTCCGTCAATCACAGATCCGCCCGGACTATTGATATACATCTGTATGTCTCTTTTAGGATCTGCTGAATCTAAAAACAACAACTGCGCCTGGATGACATTTGCAACATAATCATTTACAGGGACGCCCATAAAAATGATCCGGTCCATCATCAAACGGCTAAATACATCCATTCCAACAACATTCATTTGTCTTTCTTCGATCACCGTTGGAGTAAATCCTTTAATGTTTGGAACAGACTGCTCCATGTATTTATCTAAATGCATAGATGCCATACCAAGATGTTTGGTAGCATATTTTTTAAATTCATCTTTTGAAAACATAATGCTTGTTTTAAAATTTAGTGGTGGTGTTCATTTAATGCCTTAACCTTATCTCTGAATTGATCTAAAGAAATAGATTCTTCTTGAATTTGGATTTGTTGTTTAATCCATTCCAGTGCTTTGCGATTTTGCTCCTCAATATAATATTGAGTTGCTTTTTCCTTATTTCCTAAAGTTCTCTTTGCAAGTTCTTGCCATGATTCATCCGGTAACTGAACTCCAGGATATTGATTTTTCATTTCATTAATAACCAAATCAATAATATCTGTGACTTGCACTTCGATATTATGATCGACAATGATTTGATCTCGAATTAGATTCCATGCCATCCCTTCTTTAAAATGCAACATGGAATGTTCAAGTTCGTGTCCTTCTTTGGTGCGCCACTCCTCATAAGATTGCTGCAACCATTTAATTAAAAAAACCTCCGGTAGATTCAGTGCTGCGCGGTTTACCATGTGCTTTACAAGTTCAATATCTAACAACTTGGTACATTCTACATCAAAATAAGACTGCAAATTGGTTCTGATATTTGTACGTAATTCTTCTTCACTATTGACTTCAGACTGAGGTCCAAATGCTTTTTTGTAAAATTCCTCTGAAAGCGCAGCAGCCTGCTTACGCATCACTTTTAATATTTTACCTTCAAAGGTATTTCCGGGTGTTTCTGCAGTGTCAGGATTAATTTTTAACAAATACTTTTTAATATCGTCTTCCGTAAGATTTTTTTCAACCTCATCCATATTAAAAACAAAAGAATCTGATTTTTTTAAGCCTGCCACTTTTTCAAAAAAAGACTCATGCATGTGTTCGCCCAACGATACCGGAAACTCTGTTTTCCAACCAGCTTCTTTTAATGTTCCGTTTTCCATTTCATAAGCCTCAATCTCAAGATAATCTTCTTTGATGATAGGCTCTTCCGTTTCTGTAGATTCCCCAAAACGATTGCGCATGTGATCCACTTCTTCTGTGATGCGTTCTTCAGGAATTTCAACTTTAAATTTTTGAATTGAAAATCCATCCAACATTTGATCAAGATGTGGCTTGGGAGCGATCCCAACTTCAAACTTAAATTCTATAGATTCATTTTGAAGATTTTCAGCTTCAGCAGGTACTGGAATTAAGTCTCCTAAAAATCGGAGTTGCTGATCCTTCTGGTAATTTTCAATTATGGCGTTTAAATTCTTTTGTAACAAATCCCCTTTGATTCCATCCCCGTATAATTTTCGCAACATACTGTCGGGAGCAGCTCCTTGGCGGAAGCCCTTAATACTGGCATTTTTCTTAATTTTCTTTAATTCTTCATCAAACTGAGGCATATAATCAGCTTGATCTAAAGTAATATTCAAATAGCCGTGATGTTCAGATATCGGTTCGAAACGTGTATTCATGAATCAATTGAGAAATTATGAAAATCGGGTAAATAACAAGAAAGTATCCCTTATGGTTTTAAAGAGTGCGGGCGGAGGGAGTCGAACCCACACACCTTTCGGCACCAGATCCTAAGTCTGGCGTGTCTGCCAGTTTCACCACGCCCGCAAAAGCCCGGCAAAGTTAATCAATCAGAACAAATCTGATAATCTTTCCTTTTTCATTCATATATATTATTTATTTAATATGTTACCCTCTAATAACAAATAAAGTAGTATGAAAAAAGTGATTGAATCTTGTAAAAATCAACATTTTTGATTTAGCTTTGTCATTCTGATATGGAAGCTGCGGAAACATTAGACCTCCAATTACAATTACAAAAAGAAAAGGATCAACGCTTGATCCGCGCCGCTTATCGCCGTTTATTGCGTGCAATTAGTCATAGCGAGATCGCAATTGAAGATAAAAATCAAATACGCGATGCTTTTGAATTTGCTTTAAAAGCCCATGGCAATCAAAGGCGTAAATCCGGAGAACCTTATATTACACATCCCTTAGAAGTTGCCCGAATTTGTTATGAAGAAATGGGTCTGGGTCCTACTGCAGTCATTGCGGCACTATTGCACGATACGGTTGAAGACACCCCCGTTGAATTAGGTGACGTTGAACAACAATTTGGGCCTAAAATCACTAAAATTGTTGACGGACTAACCAAATTAGATGGTTTATACAATGTTGAAAGTCCGCAAGCTGAAAATTTCAAAAAAGTTTTATCTACTCTGGTTGAGGATGTTCGGGTCGTTCTGATCAAAATGGCTGACCGGCTTCACAATCTTCGCACGATAGACATAATGCCCCGGCATAAACAATTAAAAATTGCTGCCGAAACCAGTTATATCTATGCGCCTTTAGCACATCGATTGGGTCTCTATAATTTAAAATCCGAATTCATGGATTTGTGTTTGAAAATTACTGAGCCCGAATTGTATCATGAAATCAACAATAAACTAAAACAAACTCAAAAGGACCGGAATAAATTTATCAATGATTTTATCAAGCCCCTTAAAGTTGAATTAGATAAACTGAATTTAAAATATAAAATATTTGGAAGACCGAAAACCATTTCATCCATTTCAAATAAAATCAAAACAAAAAAAGTTGCTTTTGAAGAAATCTATGATTTGTTTGCGGTCCGGATTGTTTTAGACGTTCCACTTGAAAAAGAAAAATCAGCCTGTTGGTTATTTTATAGCATAGTTACCGATGTCCATCGCCCGATTCCGGAGCGTTTAAAAGATTGGATTACCACACCAAAGTCTAATGGATATGAATCTTTACATACGACAGTAATTGGTCCAGGGGGTCGGTATGTTGAAGTCCAAATCCGATCTAAACGAATGGATGAAATTGCTGAAAAAGGATTTGCAGCCCATTGGAAATACAAAGAAGTCAATAGTCTTCAAAGTGTGTATGATCATTGGTTTGACAGCGTACGGGATGTTTTGGAAACACCACATAACGATGCCATTGAATTTTTAAATGACTTTAAAGCAAATTTATACGGCGAGGAAGTTTACATCTATACCCCCAATGGTGATATGAAAGTTTTACCAAAAGGAGCCACCGTATTGGATTTTGCTTTTTCGATTCATACAGATATTGGATATCATGCAAGCGCTTTTAAAGTAAATAATAAATTGGTTCCAATGGGGCAAGCCTTGGAAAGTGGGGATCAGGTTCAGATTCTTACCAATAAAAATCAAAAACCAACTGAAGACTGGATTCAATTGGTTGTGACCGGAAAAGCCAGATCACGCATTCGCACTGCTTTGAAAGAAGAAAAGAGAAAGGCTGCTGATATGGGAAAAGAAATTCTCGAACGCAAATTTAAAAATGGTAAATTATTGTTAGACGAGAATTTAGATTTATTAGCAAAGACATTTAATTTTAAAACTCGCTTTGATTTATATTGTGCAATTGGGGAAGAACGACTGGATGTAACAGAAAGCCTTAAAACATTTAACATTGACAAAGGGCGTCTGATAGAAATCAAACCAGAACCCGTAGAAGATAAAGAGCCCGTTGCTAAATCAGGCCCCGCTGCAGCTAAACAAAATGTAGGAATTTTGGTAAATGGCGAAAATGCACGACAGTATCATTACACCTTGGCACATTGTTGCAATCCATTGCATGGAGATGAAATATTTGCATATGTCACTACGAATAGTGGCTTGCGAATTCACCGATCCAATTGTCCGAATGCCGAACATCTCATGGTCAATCACGGCTATCGGATTTTGAAAGCAGAATGGTCTGATAAATTGGAAGAAACCTTTAATGCAGAATTATTAATTATTGGAATCGATGACGGACCCGGTGTTATCGAAAGGCTTTCCCATCACATTTCAACTAAATTGGGCGTCAACATTACCAGCTTTAGCATCAAAGGCCACCAAGGAACTTTTGAAGGAAAAATCGGATTAACCGTAAATAATCGAACCCATTTAAATTATATCATTACGGCCTTATCCCAGCTGGAAGGAATTTCAAGCGTTCACCGCGTTGACCATTAACCGATTGGTTTTCAATACCTACAATTTCATTTACCCTATTGCTAATTCATCTGAATCCAATTCGATTTAAAAACATATTTGTTTTTTTATAATCTAAATATTTACCTTCGCAGCAAATCAATACGCTTATAAAATGCCTGTAGATGCCATTTTAGGATTACAATGGGGAGACGAAGGAAAAGGTAAAATCGTTGACTTTCTGGCTGATAAATATCAGGCTGTCTGTCGTTTTCAGGGTGGTCCAAATGCAGGTCATACGTTGTGGATTCACGGAAAGAAATTTGTTCTTCATACCCTACCTTCCGGAGTTTTCAGGACCAATACCTTAAATCTCATAGGAAATGGGGTGGTCATTGATCCAACGACCCTGGTTAAAGAATTGGATATGTTAAATCAGGAAATACCGGATTTAAGGGATCGCCTGTACATTTCACAAAAGGCACATCTGATTCTGCCAACCCATCGCTGGATAGATCTTGCGTCGGAAGTTTCGAAAGGCAAAAATAAAATTGGATCAACTCTCAGAGGTATCGGACCCTGTTACATGGACAAGACCGGCAGAAATGGTTTGCGCATTGGAGATCTTTTGTCAGCAAGTTTCAAACAAGACTACTATAGCTTAAAAGAAAAGCATTTACAATTTTTAAAATTATTTCCAAAAACTGAATTCCCAATTGAAGAAGAAGAAACAAAATGGTTTGAATCCATTGATCAAATCAGAACACTTCAACTGTGCGCGGGTGAATTTTGGGTGAACCAACTATTAAATAAACAGGCAAATGTTCTGGCAGAAGGTGCTCAGGGCACCATGTTAGACGTTGATTTTGGAACCTATCCGTATGTCACTTCATCCAATACCATCGCTGCTGGAATTTGCACTGGTTTGGGCATTGCACCAAAAAGCATTCGAAAAATCATTGGCATTGCAAAAGCCTATTGCACCCGGGTAGGTTCAGGACCATTTCCTTCAGAATTACTGGACGAAACCGGTGAACGATTGAGGAAAGAAGGCAACGAATTTGGATCTACCACTGGAAGACCCAGAAGATGTGGATGGCTCGATTTAGTCCAATTGCATTACAGTTGCATGATTAATGGCGTCAGCGATTTATGTATTACGAAACTGGATGTCTTGAATTCATTTGAAGAAATCAAGTGTGTTGATTCCTATACATTAAATACTAATCAAACTACCCTTGAATGGCCATTTGATTTGCAGCAAATAAAAAATGTAAACACATCCAGCGTACCTGGTTGGTTACAACATCTTGAACATTGTAAAATACCCGATCAACTGCCAAAACCAGTTAAAGACTTTATTAATATCCTTGAAACAAAAACCGGAATCCCCTTATCTTACTTGTCTACCGGACCAGGACGAGATGAGTTGATTTGTTTTTAATCAGGGTTTGGGTTCTGCAATAATGATGTATTGGTATTCCAATTTACGATCATCTGAAACCAACAAACGATAGCCGGCATCCAATAAATTCTGTTCCACTTCAGATTGCGCTAATCTATTTTTTTGAGCCGGACCTATCGGACTTAACTTCTTTTTAAAATCAATTATCATGATTTTTCCACCTGGTTTGAATTTTGATTTTAACTCTTTGAGATAATTTACCCGATTGGGTAAATACGTATAGGTATTTGACATAAAAACGATATCAACTTCGGCTGGTTGTAATTTTGGGTCATTAGGAGTAGCCAATCGAGCTTCAATTTTATCTTGTAAATCTTGTTTGTAAAATTTAATTTCCTGATCCATGAGTTGAATCAATTCAGGTTCAATGTCAATGGCTATTACGTGTGCAGCTTCATAAATAAATCGAAATGAAAAATATCCACTGCCCGCTCCAATATCTGCAACCGTTTTGCCTTCTAATGAGCCTAACATATGAATTACTTCATAAGGCTTTTGCCAAATTGTGCGATCCCGAATGTCTTCATCATTTGATTCGGAATCTTCGACAGTTATGCTATCCGCATTGTTTTTAAGCTTTTCGTAAGGCAAATGTTTTGGAGGATTTGTGCACTGTATAAAACAAAACAAGCAACATACTCCTAAAATATAGTTCATGTGTTTAATTTAATAACTGGTTAAATAAATTCCCAAGCAAGGCATTCATTTCTTCGCCCGAACAAGTATAATGATTGATCAGGATGCTCACACAATAACGCGGCTTTGAATTTTCAGTAATATAACCAGCATATGTTTTTACACGTTCCATGGAGCCGCTTTTAAGTCGAAGTCCAAAATTATATTTTTTATTGAGTCGAATCGAATGTTTTAGTTTAGAATCCTGCATTGCATCCGGCAAGAGTGTCCAAAAATTAGTTAAGCCCGAATTAAAATCCAGCCAAAGTAAAAATTGATTCATCTGCCATGCTGATAACATATTTTTGGGAGACAATCCGCTACCATCTTCCAAAACAAATCCATTCGCATCTTTCCAATAAAATAATTTTTTTATCATATTTTCTAAACTTTGAATGGCTTGTTTACGATCTGTAGTTTGATTCAATTGATATCCAATTTGATGTAAAAAACTTTCACAATATAAATTAACAGATTTACCTAGAGCGCGGCTACACAATTTTTCCAATTTGGGTGAATGAATGGTCATTACCAAAGTTGAATCAAAACGATCATCATGTTGCCTCAATTCAAACTGAATTCCCCTCCGAATCAGTTCAAGTTTTAATAAATCTTTAAATACTTCAGAAGGTTTATTCAATGCAGAATAAATAATCATGCTATCTGAATTGCAGCACCGCCAATTTCCTCGAACTTCCTGCAAGCAGGAAGTAGCACTGCCAATTACAAATACATCAGGATCATCAAGATCCTTCCAACCTACGAGTTTAGATTGGTAAAAGCTCGTTAAAATGGACGGAGACACATAATCAATTGGACAGATGCTTCCATCTTGATCAGAAGATTTCAAAACAATTTTGGCTCGATTTTCCATAAAATTAAATCCAAAGCAACCTGCCCCATAGTAGTTTGCTAAATCATAATATAACCACTCCGGATTTTCAGGAACATCGCTTACAAAATGTTCATCCACTATAATATCCCCTCGAATGGTTTTTATTCCATTCGCATTCAAATTGAAATAAATAGAATCTGCAATTCCATCAAGCAATTGGACACCTGGCATCAAAGGAGAAGCAAAACTTGGGTCAGCACTTCCTTTGAAGACCAAATCTCCATCAAAAATAGTTTCAGTAGATTTTTTACCCAGCAGATAAACTGGAGTTTTGTATTGGAAATCCTGTCCTGCAATTTTAAGAACTGTGGCACAGCTTAGTATTTTCTGTATGGATGCCGGGATCAATGATCTTTGATCATCGTAAGAGGCAATACTTTTTTTTGTTTTTAAATCATAAATTTGAAAACTGATGCTTGCGTGTTTCAACAGATCATTCTTGACAAATTGTTTGGTTATTTTATGCAAATGTCTTTTAGAATGCAAATTTTGTGGATATATTTCAGATGCATAAAAACAAATGAAGCTAAAAATGAGCCAACTAAAGTGATTACAATATGGCATATTTTTCTTCTTCGTATGCAAGATGAAACATTCCATCACCTACATTCACCAAGGGTGCATTGTTGTGACTTAAAATAAATGCATCTTTGGATGCATGCATGCGGGTTTCCTTTTGAGCAAATGGATCGGAAATGATTGCAAGCAGTTCGCCTTTACTTACAAAATTACCAGACTCTCTTCGATAGCTTACAATTCCACCCTCATGTGCTCGTTCCCAGCTTGCTTTTCTAAACAATCTTCGAATTCCTTGTGGCTTTGATCCTTGAGCCAACATGTTTGATTTAAACAATAATTCCCTAATCAGTTTAAGACCTTGTTGAATAGAAAATGGGTCTAATTTATTTGACTCCCCTCCTTCATAAATAATAATTGGTATTTTCATATCCTTGGCAATTTTACGCAATGATTTTGCAACCAAAACTTTCTCAACCATTAAATTGAAATTACATTTCAAAGCCAATGATTTAGCTTCTTCATGTTTTGATGAAAATCGGATTTGTGGATAGTTATAATGTTGTTCGCCACCTGTATGAAAATCAATTCCAAAATCTACCAAAGGCAATATTTTCTTTGTAATAATTTTAGCAATCCGGGATGCCAATGATCCAGATCCCGTACCAGGAAAACTTCTGTTAACATCTTTCCCATCCGGTACATCCCTTGAAAAATTTATAAAACCAAAAATATTTAATAAAGGAATTGCAATCACAGTACCTGCAGTCAGTTGGTGAAATAATTTTTCTGCAATCGCTCTTCTTATAATCTCAACACCATTTATTTCGTCTCCGTGCATGCCTCCCAATAACAAAACGGTAGGACCAGGATTCTTACTTCTGAATATGTACGTAAAAATAGAAATCCGATTTCCTGAAGGCAATCTACCTGCATTAATCCGAACCAGTCCCGAACTGCCTGGTGGAAACTCCTGTCCTTGTAAGATAAAACCTGACATCAATTAAATTTAGTAAATGATTTATTTCCTGACATTGCGTTCTATATAACTGATTATTTTTCCCGCAATATCGGCTTTTGTCGTTCCTTCGATCCCTTCTAATCCTGGTGATGCATTGACTTCTAAAATCAGCGGTCCCCGAGATGCACGAAGAATATCCACTCCTGCAATTGACAAACCCAATAATTTACTTGCGGTGATGGCTGCCGTACGTTCCTGATCTGTTAAATCTACCATTAAAGCTGAAGCCCCCCGATGAATATTCGATCTGAATTCACCTGGAACCGCCTGGCGAATCATCGATCCAACAATTTCACCATCCACAACAAAAGCCCTGATATCAGATCCATCCGCGTCCTCAACAAATTCCTGAACCATCACATCTTGACCTACCCGATGAAAACCTTCAATAACTGAAACACCCTGGTTTTTAGTATGCGATAAAATTACACCCAATCCTTGTGTACTGGACAATAACTTTATCACAGCTTTACCCGAACTAATTTGGTCGTAAACCAAACCTGCACACAGGTCTCCTCCAGAAATGCCCGACTTTGGCACATCCAGACCTGCACTGCTCAATATTTGCATGCAATGCAATTTGTTTCTTGCTTTTAACAGGGCTTCGGAAGAGACGCTAGTAAAAATTCCCATAGCTTCGATCTGGCGTATAACTGCAGCACCGTATTCAGTTGCCGAAGCTCCAATTCTTGGAATTACGGCATCAATAGGGCCAATTGGGTCTAATCCTACATAAAGTTGAGGATTTTGGTTTTCAATAACCAAATTGCACATCAAGTGGTCAGCAACTTGTACCTGATGCCCTCGTCGGATAGCCGCTGAAATTAGACTTTGAGTACTATACAGCGATGCGTTTCTGGATAAAATTAATATTCTCATTCCTTCGATTCCTGATTCTATTCAACAAAATTAAAGCGACAAAATAGCCCATTTTATGATCGATTGGATTTAAATTCATTAAGAATTTATAACATACTCACATGCCTTTTAGAAAATTCCATTAATTTGGAATTTTAATTGACATTGACTATGGATAAGAATAAAAAGGCTGAATTTGGTTGGGTAATGTTTGATTGGGCTAACTCATCGTATTCCTTAGTCATTTCTACAGCCATCTTTCCAATTTATTTTTTAGACAACTCGCCAACATCAATTTCCCTATTGGGTTTAAATTTATCCAATGCGTCCCTTTACGCTTTTTCAGTAAGCTTCGCGTATTTGTTCATAAGTTTGCTTTCACCCATATTATCAGGCATAGCTGATTACAGCGGATATCGCAAGCTATTTATGCGAATTTTTACCAGTTTGGGTAGTTTAGGCTGTATGATTTTATATTTTTTTGATGGACCCGATACACTTTGGATTGGCCTTTCCGGATTTTTAATGGCTACGGCTTGTCATGCCGGATCCTTGGTATTTTATGATTCGTATTTGTCGCATCTCGTTCCACCCGATCGTGCGGATAAATTAAGTGCAAGAGGATATGCTTTTGGATATATTGGTTCTGTCATCCTGATGTGTTTGAACATCGTTATGATACAACATCCCGATTGGTTTGGATTAAGTGATGGAAAGTATGCGGCCAGGCTTTCATTTTTAAGTGTGGGTATTTGGTGGATTGGTTTTTCACAATTTGCTTTTTTGTGGCTGCCTAAAGACCAACGGGATTCTCAAAAAAAAATAAATCTCTTTCATGGCATAGGAGAATTAAAAAAAGCCTGGAATTTTACACGCCACGACCGGGATTCCAAATTTTATCTAAGCGCTTATTTTTTTTACAGTGCCGGAGTACAAACTGTAATTTACCTGGCATCCTCTTTTGCAAAAAAAGAATTACATTTTGAATCTGCAGAGCTCATTCTGGTTATTCTGATTTTACAATTAGTTGCAATTATAGGAGCACTGGTTTTTGCCATGATTTCGCGCAAGACCCATAATCTAATAGCTTTGAAAATTATGATCGGAATCTGGGCAATCATTTGTGTCGCAGCATATTTTGTAAATACGCAAATTCAATTTTATATTTTATCTGCCATGGTTGGAATGGTATTAGGTGGCATTCAAGCAATTTCACGATCAACATATTCAAAAATAATTCCTAAAAATCATCCGGATACTACCTGCTTCTTTAGTTTCTATGATTCGATTTATTATACTTCAATCGTATTTGGAACCTTCGTGTTTGGTTTTATCAATCAATATACCGGAAGCATGCGCAGCAGTGTACTCGCTTTGTTTGTGTTTTTTTTACTGGCAGGAATCATCATTCAAAAAGTAAATAAATCTTCGGTACGGCTTACCGATTAACGCACGATGTATTCATAACAACCAATGTCCGGTTTGATTAAATCGCGCATTACTCCATCCAAATCTGAATCAATCTCCGGAATGACGAGTGCTTTCATTTCAAGAACGGATAAGGTATCCGGATGAAAATCATTTTTTGAAATATCTTTAAAAAGGTGGTCAAAGCTTGAATATATTTCACATTGATCCGTATAGGATGAATTGAAATCAGGAAATACTTTGATTAATTCATCAATCCGAAATAAACAATTTTTAAAAAAAGGTTTAAATGCCGAACTCATTTTTTCATTCATCCATAATTCATCCCGATCTGAACCGGTAATTACACTATTCTGAATTAAAACGTGTAGTGGATGTTCGTAGACGATTTCACAAAAAGGAAAATCTATGCATCGCGAATTACTCAGAAAGAGCGCTGGTTCTGTATTTCCAAAATTTACCAGGCTGCAATAATTGATTGCATAGGTTCCACCTGTTTCAATGTTTATACTTGAAAGACCTTGGTTATAAAATAAACAATTTGCCAGTTTTACAGATGCAGAAGAAGCATATACTCCATAGAGACTGTTATTGTAAATTTTCGTATTTGAAATATTACATTCAACAATAGAATCACAATAGACCCCGAGCAAATTATTTTTAATTTCAGCAAATTCAATTGAATTTCCCTTGCTGCCTTTATCAAAAAAAATCCCTGACCACTGACCGCTTGTATTTTTAAAGGCTGGTTCAAGTCTTACTCCTTCAAAAATTACTGGCCGTGCTTTCGATCCAGTGACTTGCAAGTTGGCATCTGCACCAATGATTAATCTGCCGTCATTATAAAATACATCGTTTCCATTCGAATCCTTTGTCTTTGTAAGACCACCCCAAAAATGGACACGCGTTCCTTCCTTAATAATAAATGATCCGTGGTCAATATATACTACTCCATAAAATATATAAGGTTTAGGATCATCCCAGATTAAACTCCCCCCTTGAAGGTCGATAATCCCAGCTTGCCCTTTAAATGCTTTGGAGGGAAAGTAATTAGCATTTTGTCCAAAGGCCATTAAAATCATCCGATCGGAATGACTATTGTATTCAAAAACAATGCTATCTAATTTTATATACGGACTGATTTCCGGAGGGTCATTTGGATTGACTCGGACTTCGCAAAAAAGGTAAATGCTATCTTCTGCCCGAATCTCAAGATTTGAAACATCATTACCAGGTAAGCCGTCGATGTTAAAATTAAATTCAGATGGATTCGCACCCGGGATATAGATTCTATCAATCCGAATTGACTGTTTGTTTGGATTGTAAACTTTAAGAACACGGGTTGCCGATCCAATGCTTGTAAAAACCGTGTCAAAGCTCAGTGTGTCTTGTTCAAAACGAAGCATGGCTCTTGGATCCTCCGTAAAATTTTCCTTATGGCAGGATCCTATAGACCAGAAAAGGAGTAAATAAGTACAAAATAGTCCAACAGCTCTTAATATCCTTAGTTTCATAAAATCGCCTAAAGTTAGATTATAAAATAATACTATTTTTGCACTTTAAATCTTACACATGTCAGACAATAATACCTCCCAAAAAAGTGATTGGCTCTATTTTATAATCTCGACTGCCGTCACCGTATTTTTATTGGTGTATTTCCCTGCATGGTTCTGGTTGGGGCTACCTTTTGTATTAACCTATCTGACCAAGGCTTTAAAAGCCCTCTAGCTTACATTGATCCACTGTGTTAATGATGCATCCGGTAGTTGATGTAATTATACCGGCATTAAATGAAGAGCAATCGATTGGATTGGTGATTGATGCTATACCCAGGGAAGTTGTCCGAAGTATTTACGTATGTGATAATGGCAGCCAGGATGCGACCGTTGAAGTATCGAAAGCACATGGCGCAACCGTTTTGCATGCTAAACAGCGTGGATATGGCTCTGCATGTAAAACAGGAATCCAGCATTTAATTGAACTTGGTCCGAATAGCTATCCGGACATTCTGGTATTTATGGATGGGGATTATTCAGACTACCCGGAAGAACTCTTGAAACTCCTGGAGCCCTTTCAAGATTCAGACATTGATTTGGTCATTGGATCCAGAGTTAAGGGAAATCCGGAAGCCGGTTCTCTTGGGCTGATCCAGCGATTTGGAAATGTCCTCGCCTGCTTTTTAATAAAACTACTCTATAAATATGAGTTTAGTGATTTGGGGCCCTTTCGAGCCATCCGTTTTGACAAATTATTGGAATTAAAAATGGAAGATCCGGATTATGGATGGACTGTAGAAATGCAAATTAAGGCCGCAAGGAGTAAAATGAAATTTGGTGAAGTTCCAGTAAGCTATCGAAAACGTATTGGCAAATCAAAAATTTCCGGTACAATTAAGGGCATTTTCGGTGCAGCTTCAAAGATTCTGTTGACAATATTCAAAACATATGTTAAAGGTTAAAATTGTGTTAAAAAATTTTGACTAAGATGCGTTAAGGCTCCATAGACCTTTTTATTTTTGCGATAGATATGGACAACTTGCAGATTTTTCTGATATGCGTTTATACCGCATGTCTTTTATATATAACCAGCTTTTCACTTCTTCAGCTTAATTTGTTGAAGGCTTATCGAAAACAGAAAAAGAATAAAGTATTACTTCCGGCATTAACCGATGCGGATTATCATCCGATGGTTACCATTCAACTTCCCATTTTTAATGAGTTGTATGTAATCGATCGTTTATTAGATAATATTACCAATTTAGATTACCCGAAAGACCGTATGGAGATTCAGGTACTCGATGATTCTACTGATGAAACCAAAGAGCACGCTAAAAACAAAATAGCTCAGTATCAAGCACTTGGTTTTGACATACAACATATCCATCGAACTGATCGCTCAGGATTTAAGGCAGGAGCATTAAAAGAAGGCACCAAAGTTTGCAAAGGTGAATTTATCGCCATTTTTGACGCAGACTTCTTACCTGAACCTGATTTTTTAAAAAAGAGCATGCCTTATTTCAATAATCCGAACATTGGTGTGGTTCAGACTCGTTGGGAGCATATCAACGAAGATTACTCCCTACTAACCAAATTACAAGCTTTCCAATTAAATGTTCATTTTACAGTTGAACAAGCCGGTCGTTGCGCTGCAGGCCATTTTCTTCAATTTAATGGCACTGCCGGTATTTGGCGTAAAACCTGTATAGATGAAGCAGGTGGTTGGCAATCTGATACTTTGACTGAAGACTTAGACTTGAGTTACAGAGCTCAGTTGAAAGGTTGGAAAATACAATACGTGGAGGATATCATTTGTCCAGCTGAGCTACCTGCTGAAATGTATGGATTGAAATCCCAGCAATTCAGATGGATGAAAGGTGGTGCTGAAAATTCCCGTAAACTGTTGCCTGTTATTTTAAAATCAAATCTACCGCTGGCAACCAAATTTCATGCTTTTATGCATTTGGTGAGCAGTGGGATCTTCTTAATGATATTTTGGGTTGCCTTAATCAGTGTTCCGGTTCTTTATGTAATGGATGACCTGGAATTGAAAGCGACATTTTTAGGATTTTGCCTTTTAGGCACTTTGGCGGTTATGTCCGTATTTTATGAAGCCAACAATATGATGTGTTGGAAAGAAAAAAATGTTAAACACCGCATCTGGAGGTTTATGACCCTGTTTCCAACCTTTATGGCTATCTCAATGGGATTTAGTTTTCACAACAGCATCGCAGTATTAGAGGGCTATTTTGGAAAGAAATCAGCGTTTATCCGGACTCCCAAATTTAATTTAACCACATTAAAAGATAAAATACTTCAAAACAGGTACTTGGTTCAAAAAATTACAATGAAAACCTGGATAGAAGCATTCATTTGCCTGTATTTTATTTTTGCTATTGCCTTAGCTGTTTATATAGAGTATTATTCATTTTTATTGTTCCATGTGCTATTGATGTATGGATTTGGATTAAACTTCTATTATTCTGTAAGACATCTGAGTTTCAAATAATACCAGGGCTTTCATACCTTTCATTTTTTAGAATTCTTGCCATTAGAGAATTCCTGATAAGCTTATCAGGAATCGAAACAGGCTGTGTTCGCTTCTCTGGAATTCATTTCCATCCTGCTCCGCATTAATCCAACTGATTATTTGATGACATTCATCCGTACGATTCATTGTATATTTATAAATTAGTTTGATCTAGTTTGTAAATGTTCTTGATATCTTATTTGTGATCCAAATGATCTCCGCTGCCATACTTTATTGTATCTCTATTCTCTATGTATGCTATTATGCCCAACAAACAAACTGGCTTTCTATAATTAGCCCCATTGCAATTGCAGGAATTTGCTTTGCCTATTTTTACAAACGCATTAAAGATGAAAAGCAACTCAAGCTAATTTTGATGCTTGTTTTTGCAACAAAACTCATTATCGTCTTTGCATTTCCAAATTTGTCAGATGATATCTATCGATTTAAATGGGATGGACTTTTAGTATCTCATGGGATAAATCCATTTATAAATACACCCAATGAGGTATTAAATCGATATGCAGGAAACTTGGCTATTGAATTAAAATCACTCTACCCTCTTTTAAATTCACCGGAATATCATACAGTCTATCCACTCATCAGTCAAGCAGTATTTGGATTTTGCAGCATGTTGTCTGGTGAAAATATAACTGCGTTTAGCATGCTCTTAAAATGCGTTTATCTGATTGCAGATGGTGCATTACTTTTCAGCTTAATTAAATTATTGAAAAGCTCAGGCTTTCAAGCCAAGAAAAGTCTTTTGTTTTACGCCAGCCCACTCTGTATTGTTGAACTCAATGGCAACCTCCATTTTGAATTGTTTTTAATTTTGTTTTTATGCCTTGCAATTATTAATTACAATCAAGGCCATTTTTTAAAGAGTGGATTTAATTTAGGTCTTTCCGTAATCAGTAAATTAAATTCATTTCTGTTTGGTATTTTGTTTTTAAGCAAATCGGATTTCATCAAAAAGAATGTTCTCCTGGCTTTTGGATTTCTTATTCCATTGCTTGCAGCTTTATGGTTTATTTTACCCGGTATCTCTGGATATAAAGCTAGCCTGGGATTGTACTTTCATCAATTTGAATTTAACTCGTTTCTATATGGTCACTTAACACATTACTGTGATGTAAATAAATTTTATGATGAAAAAAAACTAGTAGGCATCTATTTAATGATTTGCTTCATGCCCATCGCTATTTACTTAATTATAAAATGGTGTTTTAATTCACAAAGATCATTTAGTTTTAAAACTGCCTGGTACTTACTTTTTAGTTATTTGCTTCTGAGCTCTACCGTGCATCCCTGGTATTTAAGCTTGCTAGTGTTTTTATCATGTTTCTATTTACCCTTGACAGGCATCAGCTGGAGTTATCTGGTGTTTTTTTCTTATGCCCGCTATGATTTAAAATTTGAATTTTACGAACCAATGCTGGTCATCATAGAATATTTCCTTGTGTTTATTGTATTGATTTATGAACTTCATTCTATTCGGAAATTAAATCCGAATTTGATATAAACTTTTCGACTGCAAAATGCTTATTGAAGAAGTATGTCACTCCAAAAGAGTTGATGGGTAAATTAGATAAAAATAAAAAGGCTGCCTGAATACAGACAGCCTTTTTATTTTATAAGAACTTATTTATTAATAAGTCCAAAGATCATGTTCTTTGTTTAAGATTTCGTTTTTGATTTTTTCAGATTCCAACAACAGTTTTACACCATCATTTTCGCCTTTAAAAATATCTGATAAACGATTGTCCATTACATTGGATTCTTTTATGATAAAGCTTGAGAAGAAGCGTGAATCAAATACATCGGCCCAGGTTCCTGGAGCTGCGTCATTTTGATCATTGAATACTTTCTCTCTAGACAAAAACATTCTTGCTTCAGGATAATAGATCCAAAACATGGGTAAAGTATATTTCAAATTTCCGGCATCATCGTATTCATCTTTAATTGGTGCAATTCCAAGGACTCTGCACTCTAAACGCGATGTTTGCTTATTGAAATACCACATTTCTTTTACCCGATAGGTTTTGATATCGTTAAAATCGATATCTGATTTACGGATTTGAACGGTTTCAACATAGGTCTCCGGATCCATTACAACAACGGTATCAACCCGATGTAATAATTTATCCAGTTCTTCTCCGGTAAGAAACTTTTTAAAGTTGTCTTCGCGGAAAATTTTTATGTCACCGTTTTCAGCAGCTTGAATAAGGATCTGAAAAAAAGGTCTTACCGGATAAACAAATGGCAAGTTCATTTTCTCTCTAACATCAATAACCCTCCAGATTCTTTTATCCCAAACAATATCGGCTTCCCGAATTGGTTGGTAATCCAAAATCCGCTGATCCTTAACCAGATTGCGAGCGACAATATCATCCAAATAACCGGAATCCTCTTCTTCTTCGCTGGCTTCCGTTTTTTCTTCTTCCGTTTGTGCCATCAAACTGATGTTGAATGCTGCACAAAGCAAGAATACCAAGAATGAAATCTTAAACTGATTCATGAAAACTATTTTTATTTAATTTGAAAGGACATGTCACCTAAATCACGGGCAGCAGCATCTCCAGGACATCTTCCTTTAATTGATTCAAACAAATAACGGTCACCCGGTTTTGCTGCATTAATTAAATTTTGAGCCTGAGGTGAATACCTTCCACCTGTATTGGCAACAATTTGTGCATCTTGTCTAGGAGCAACACGTACC
The DNA here is from genome assembly GCA_016714025.1 of Saprospiraceae bacterium. Taxonomy (NCBI): domain Bacteria; kingdom Pseudomonadati; phylum Bacteroidota; class Saprospiria; order Saprospirales; family Saprospiraceae; species Saprospiraceae bacterium. The sequence continues at coordinate 224,316 of JADJOB010000001.1, forward strand.
AGGTTATATCCCTGAATGGTACATTTTGCATCAAATTCAAAACCTTCCAACACTGGAATAACACCTTGTTGTGCTTTAAACACACCGTTTGGCATTGCACCACCCCGCTTATCACTAAGCATTGGTATTGGAGTAGGAATTCTTTTTACACGAAATTTAAATCCAGTAGCCTGAAGTCCACCTCCACTTAAAGTGATGGTAGCTTCTCCAGGAGTGCTAACTGTAGCAATGTATTTACCACCGCCCTGTTTGTTCATATTGATACCACCACCGGTAGCAGCAACTGATAACTGAGCAGAAGGAATACCCGCAGCTGATATCGCAACTGGATTGTCAACACCTATATAGAATACGTTCATTTTTTCAGCGGCAACGTTGCAAGAACGCTCACCAACTTCAAATTCAAATTCTTTACGATAGGTATCTGTTTTATTGGTTACCGGATTTGTAACAGAAGCAACGGCAGTATATTTTTTAATACCAACGTCACCTGGAACTGTTTTCCATACGGCTTCACCATCTGCACTTACTGATAAGCTAGATCCGTTTACAGATAGTGCTACTTTGGTACTGGTGCTTTTCGAAGTTGACGCTGCAAGTGCAATGGTTGTTTCGAAAGGTTCACCCTTAATCACATAGTTTTTCTTTGGAGAAGAGATTACCGTAAATTTATCAAGTACGACATCCTCCCCACCTAATTTCTTACTAAAATGATTTAAAACAGCATTTTCAGAAGATTTTGCATCATTAATAAATTTGGTAAAAATTGGTAAGCAAGCTCCAAGTGGCATTTGTTTAAAAGTAAATTCTTCCCAACTGTGCTTGTTTTTGCTGTGCTTCCAAGTTTCATCATCAATATTTAATGCAATTTCGGCTTCCATGCTCGATCTTAAAGTGTCATCAATTAAAGACAAAAATTTGGTACGATATTCCAAAATTTTGTTTTTTAATTCAACACCCTTTTTGTTATTTACCATTTCTCTTGTGGTAACGTCTTTATTCTTTTTGCCTTTAAGATCTTTGTGATCTCCAACAACGATGTAATCACCATCATCCACAGAACCATTTTTGTTACCTGATTTGTCAATAAGCTCATCTAACACTGAATTTACATATTCTGTAAATTCCTTACCATACTGGACGGCCAAAGGAGCGCGTTCAGCAAATCGTGCGAATTCAGGTTTTGCTTTGGATCTTTTATCAATTGAAGGCACAAGTGCATCATTCGATTTATCTAATGCTGCATTGGAATCTTTAAGACTATTATTTACCAATTTGAATGCGTTGAAAATTTCGGCAGAAACGTTCAAAGCCAAGAGCGCTGTTAACACCAGATACATGATGTTGATCATGAGCTGGCGCGGCTGCTTAGGAATTGACATATTTTATTCTATTTATTGGTTATCAATTAAATTTCTAAACAATTACAAATTAGTGAGCAGCTCCGCCACCCATGTTTTTGTATGCAGAAAGAATATTTCCGTAAACTGAATTCAGATTTGTCAAATTCTTGTTCAATGCGGCAACCTGCTCTTTATATTTTTTGGTATCATCTAATGATGCACTCATTTCTGACATTGCATCATTTAATCTTGCATAGAAATTACCCATAGCTTTCACCTGATCGCTGGTTTTGCTAAAGTCAACTTCCTGCAAAGCTTTTAATGAACCAAGACTTTTAGACATAACTTGCAATTCACCTAACATACCGGCTAATTGATTTTCAACCACTTCACCGTTTGCTGGACGACTGCCCCCTTTCATTGGGCCTTCTGTCAATGGATTAATTTTTGCTTCAGCGTCACCTAATCCTGGATATAATTTATCCCAATAGTAATCTTTATCTGGTGGAATAACGCCCAAAATAAAGAACAAGATTGCTTCAGTAACCAAACCAGCAGTGATCATGATATCACCACCTTCCCAGGACATGATTTTGAAAAGCGCTCCCAACATAACGATGGATGCACCCACACCAATCACTAAGTTTTTAAGGTATTTGAACCAATTCTGTTTGTAAATAGCCATTGTTTTTAGTTTTATGAGTTAAGAGAAAAATTGTTTGATAACAGTTAATATTATAATGATTGAATCATTATAATATTCATTGAATTTATTTCAAATTAATGAAAATCGCCTTCTGATCTACCTAAAAATGCCAATACACAACGGAAACCTATGTAGGATTTGGTTGTGTCTTGAAATTCCCAATTGCGGGTACTTGTATGCAGGTAATATGCTACATCCTTCCAACTTCCACCACGGATCACCTTCCGCTTAAAGGATTCAGGATCTTCTGCTTTTGCATCATATTTTACATCAGGATTTTGATCATGCATGATGATATGTGCGTTATCTGAATAGGCTGATTCAGTCCATTCAGCAACGTTTCCTGACATATTGTATAAGCCATATTGATTTGGAAAGTAAGCATCTGCTTTTACTGTATAATATCCACCGTCTTCCGGATAATTTCCGCGACCCGGTTTGAAATTAGCTAGCAAACAACCTTTTGCATTTCTAGGATAATAGGCACCCCAAGGAAATGGAGCCTGTTCCTGACCACCTCTCGCTGCCCATTCCCACTCATGCTCAGTAGGCAAGCGGAATTCCTCAGAATTTGGTTCGTCTTCGCCTTTAAATTTATTCCATATGCTGGTTCTCCAGTAACAAAATGCGCGGGCCTGTGGCCAGTTTACACCTACTACAGGATAATCATCAAATGCAGGATGGCTGAAATAATTACGAGTCATCGGCTCGTTATAAGAATACGCAAAGTCTCTAACCCAACACAAAGTGTCCGGATAGATATTTGTTTTCACCTTATTAATAATTGCGGACCTTTTAATGTCGCGGGTATGGGCTGCTTTTTGCCAGTCTTTCCACTCCCACTCATAAACGAATTTACGACTGTCCAGTTCTTTAACGCCTTTATAAGCATCAGCCCCCTGGAAATACATATCGTTTAAGGTTTCGTCTTCCCAATCAATTTCCTGTTCCCAGTCAACTTCTTCTGTTTGACCGTCTTCGCTTTCAATGAAATGACCTAAAGCCTTATGAGCCAGTTCATCCCGGACGTAATACACAAATTGACGGTACTCATTATTCGTGATTTCCGTGTCATCCATGTAAAAACCTGAAATGGAAATAGATTTTTGGGGCTGGACCAGGGTATGAAAGAAGTCCTGATCACTTTGACCAATGGTTAATGTACCGCTTGGGACATATACCATACCGTAGGGATTAATTCCACCCCATTTCGGACGATCCATGGCTCCAACCAGCTGCCCATCTTGTTGTTTCTTGCCGCAAGATGCTACTAATAATAGCAACAGGGCATAGATAGAGAGATTCAATTTTCTCATCTGCATACAAATTTACCTACTTTGTCTTTTATAAAAAGTGGCGTAAATATAAGACATTAAAAAGATTCCCTAAAAAAATATTTTTTCAGCTTATAGATAGGCCATCTTGTAAAAATGCGAACTTTAATTATCTGTAATTTATTGTGCTCCAACTAAAATCTTATGAAAATTTCCTTAAAAACTTCAATAAAATTAAATTTTAGTCAGAATACCTGGGACTGTGAATAATTCTTGGAGCTTTTCCAAGACCCACAGCTCTCCCCAAATTATAATATAAACCCATCTCCTGGCTGCCTGTTACCAGCCCTTTATCAATCTTCCCTAAATAAAATTCATGGGTATATGCCAAATGCAGCTTTCTCGTTAAAGCAAAACCTGCAGTGATTCCCAGGGATTCCATCGAACTCCCATCGTAACCTCTTACATGTAACCCACCAAAAATATTGCCATTATATTCAAAGTTGCTAAAAATATCCGACTGAAACCGATTTAAATCTGTATAAAGCAAGAAACCTCCCCGAAAGGTAAATTGCTCCCATTCCCAGTCAGTTATACCCAAAACCCGAAATTCACGGTTATTATTATATAAGAGGGTGTTTTTTAAGGATCCTGACTCTAATAAACGGTCGGCACTGATTCCAAATTTATAATGAGCCCTCTGAATAAAAACTGCTAAGCCCAAATCAAAAAATCCACCATTCAGGTCAGTATTTGATAATTGCTGATCCTGATGATCTACCTGACCATTGGAATACTCGCCATCCGGTGTCCGCGCATTGATGGAATTAAAAGCCAAGGATTTTAAGTCAATTTGGACACCCCCCGATACCAACCAGGAATTAAAATTCCATACATGATTGAAACTGGGTTTAATAAACACCTCACTTTGTAATCCGATTTGGTCTTGTCCTAAACTGAAGCCAAAACCACTTTTTATTTTATAAATCGGAAAATGGCTGGCCACCAAAATGGTTTGTGGATGCCCATCCAGCTTAAACCATTGATTGCGGTAATGCGCAGATGCGATGAGCGTGCCTTCCAATCCAGCATAGGCTGCATTTACAAAATAAGGATCTCTGGACGCTTGAGTAATCAATGAAGTTTGTTGTCCGATCAAACGTACCGCTATGAATATAAAGAAACTAATTTTTAAGATTTGACTCAAATGCACCTTAACTGTATTTACTTAATAAAGGTACAAGTTTTTCCGGCAAGTCAACTGTAGAAAAACATACTCCCTGATCGCACAGCTGAAACCCCGATTCGCTGGAATTTGGAATTAACAGCAGTCCGGGAATGAACCAGGATTGTAACATTGGTATCACTTTTTGGATTGAATGGGTTTTTATTACCGGGACCGATTCTTTATAAGAAACCAAGGCCTCAAGCCATCCCCCCATTGCGATCGGATGTTGTAATGAAATGGATTCCATATGCTCAAGCATCCCTTCAATAAAAGATTGATATTTTAAGGTCGATGTTGCTTCATTCAAATAATTGCCACAATAAATTAATACTGCATTGGGATTTGGATAATTGCTTTCACCCCAGTCTGTGATCGAATGCAAGGCATCTTCATGAAAGTATGCCGTTGATTTTAATAAACAACTTGATTCTTCTTTAAAATGAACGAGCACAAAATCCATCAACTGTTCTGCCTTCCTCACTAAATCTGAACGTCCGGTCAAACTGTAAACATCCAATAGCGCTTTTATAAACCAGGCATAATCTTCCAAAAATCCATTGCCGACTCTCTGATTATTGAATAAATATCGGCAGAGTATCTGATCTTCCTTAAATCCTTTGTCCAGGATCTGATCAACGATTTTTTGCGCTGTAGTCAAATCCAATTCGTTTGCCTCTGCAAGGTACCATGCACAATAAGCTGATGCCAACATAGCATTCCAGCTGATAATTAGTTTAGTGTCAATATCCGGTTTGATTCGAAGACTTCTTGCAGCTTTCAACGTATTTAAACATGCAGCCTGGTCTTCTATAATTTTCATTAACTCTTCCGAATCAGAAATTCCAGGGCGTATGCGCAGTACTTTTAAATCAGTATGGTGGTGATCCAGATTTGACAGACCATAGGACGCCACAAAAGATGCATACTTATCCTCTAGGATGTCTTGAAGTTGGGATTTTGTCCAAACATAATAAGTACCTTCATGTCCTTCAGAATCCGCATCCATCGCAGCATAAAACAGGCCCGATGCATCCTGCATATATTGTTCAAAAAATTGAATGGACTGCCGGGTTCTTTGTTTGAGAAATCCATCGTTGGTAATTCTACAAGCTTCAGCCAGCGCCTGAATCAGTTGCGCATGATCGTACAACATTTTTTCAAAATGAGGAACATCCCATTGTCCATCGACAGAATATCTGCAAAATCCGCCTTCCAATTGATCATAGATCCCACCCGCACTCATGGCTTTCAAACTCAATACACCATGTTGAATTAATCGGTTCTCTTTTTTAAGAATCCCCAATTGAAACAATAAGCGTATCAAACTGGCATGTGGAAATTTAGGTTGATTTCCAAAACCTCCTTGATTCAAATCAAAATAGCCTGTTAGTTGGCTTATTAATTTTGGATAGTCAATTCCTTGATTATCTGTACTCACTTTCTGACCTGCTGTGCTCAGCCGAATCAAATGTTTTGAAAGCTCGTTTGCTTGTTGGGTAATTTCATTGTTTTTTTGAATAAATGCCTCATGAACGGATATTAAAATTTGTTTCCAGGAAGGCCTTCCAAAATTAGGTGATGGTGGAAAATACGTTCCGCCATAAAATGGCTTTGCATCAGGAGTCAGAAAACAATTCAATGGCCAACCTCCTGAAATTCCCATTGCCTGAATGGCATTCATAAAATAGTTATCTAGATCCGGCCGTTCTTCACGATCAATTTTAATATTTACAAAATAATCGTTCATCAGTGTTGCAATGAGTGGATCTTCAAACGACTCATGTGCCATCACATGACACCAATGACAGGTGCTGTATCCAATACTCACCAGGATTGGTTTTTGTTCATGCAGCGCTTTGGCTAAAGTCTCGGCAGACCATGCATGCCAATCTACGGGATGGTCTTTGTGTTGTTTTAGATACGGACTGGTTTCAAACTGGAATGGGTTCATGACGGGAGATGGATTTGTAATCCATCATAGGCTAAACGAATTGAACCGGGTAATGTTTTTTCGATTTCTGAATGGCTTCCCATTTGGTGGCTCAGGTGAGTTAAATACGCTTGTTTGGGTTGTACCTGTTGAATAAATTCCAAGGCTTGCTCTAAATTAAAGTGACTGTGATGGGCTTTGTGCCGCAATGCATTCACAACAAGACATTCACAATTTTTAATTAGTTCAATTTCTGCTGGATCCAAATGACTGGCATCTGTGATGTAAACCAACTGGTTCAATTTGAATCCTACAATATTCATCCGCCCATGTTTCACCCGGAATGGAAAAATGAGGTCTTCTCCAATAGTAAATGGTAGATTGGGAGTTATTTCAACCAACTCGAGCTGAGGTAAACCAGGATATTCATTAGGACCAAAAATGTAATAAAATCTTTGTTGCAAATCTTGGATTGCATGCCCTTCCGCATATAGTGGAATTTTCCGGTCCATTGCAAAATTAATTGGACGGATATCATCCATCCCGGCTGTATGATCTGCATGTTCATGAGTCAATAAAATAGCATCAATCCTGGTAATCCCATGACGCAAGGCTTGCTGACGAAAATCCGGACCGATATCAATTAAGATAGACTGTTGATTGGTTTCAAGCCATACAGAAGTCCGCAATCTTTGATTACGCGGGTCATCTGAATTACAAACCTGACAGGTGCAAGCTATAACCGGAATGCCTTGTGAAGTACCTGTACCGAGAAAGGTGATGCGCATAGAACAAAGGTAGCGAGATAAATTTTAGGAGTCAGGGGTCAGAGGTCATCAGGAGTCAGTGGTCAGGGGTCAGGGGTGATCAGGAGTCAGTGGTCAGGAGTCAGTAGTTGTCCTTTGTCCGAGTTCCATAGCTATTCATCCCTCCTCCCCAACAGCCCCAAAATCAGTATTCAGGGGTCAGTATTCAGGAGTCAGTAGTTGTCCTTTGTCCGAGTTCCATAGCTATTCATCCCTCCTCCCCAACAGCCCTACAGTCTAACAGCCCAACAGTCCGTCCTACAGTCCTCCAGCCCTAAAATCAGTAGTTAGCCTTCAGTAGTCAAAATTAGCATTGCAGGATTGCAGCATTGCAACATTTCCCTATAGACTTCTTTTCTAAAGACGAATTCACAATTGACTCAATCAACAACTAGAGCAATAATTTATCCACTGTTTCAATTACCATTTGAGTATAGTCTTTATATGCATCTGGAAGTATTTCGATGCTGGTATCCAGGATCCAAAAGTTATGGGAGGAATGCGATTTATATTCTAAATAAACCCCACCCTGATCGTGGGAATCTGGTATTCCAAAAACTCTTTGTGAATCACTAAGAAATTGTTTTGGGAATTGACTCCACAACTTTTTGGCCTCGTTAAATTTTTCATTGGAACGTGATTCAAAATTGCCTTCATAAAATGAATTGTTGGAAGGATAATTATCATTGATATCCTCAAGCAACATGGAATCCGATAATTTAAAAATAGCGATGCACTTAGGGCCACTGCAAAAACCTCGAAATACTCCAAATACTAAATAATCATGTTCGGGTGGAGGACAGCACTCTTTTTCATCACATGAAGCAAGGAAAATTAAACCGATCAGAAAAAGCACCCAGTATTTCATCAGTGGATTTAAATTAAAACATATGAAAGTTATGATTGTTACATCCATGAAAGCTTACTTTAATTTAAATTCGGTGCCCTTACTCCTATGGAGTTACCGTTTTAAGTGCAATTTCCAGTACAAAAATCATTTTGTGAGTTTGTGTTACTCAGACGAAACGAACTATAGCTATTCAGATTTACTAGCTTGAAATGGCTCGACCCTCTTTTTAATGCTTTCTATGAGTAAGAAGTCAACCATCAACTAAGCCTATGTCAAGCTGGAAGAATGGAAAATTCCAGTTCAATCTGACCCAGCTTCTAACCTTCCAACTGCCGATTCACACCTGGCTTCAATGAACCATTCTTTCTTTGCAACATTTAATTAATATATTTGTCGCGCTTTTTAAAAAGGGAACATTTGCAACCAACAGATATCAAAAATCCGGAGTATTTTCATAAGGTAGTTGACTGCCAATACGCTTGTCCTGCCCATACCCCGGTTCCGGAATACATCCGCTTGATAGCGGCCGGGAAATATACCGAAGCCTACATGGTTAACTGGGAATCCAATGTGTTTCCGGGTGTTTTGGGTCGCACCTGTGACCGGCCGTGTGAACCAGCCTGCCGTCGAGGTCGTGTTGAGGAAGAGCCTGTCGCAATTTGTCGATTGAAACGAGTTGCTGCCGATCATAAGGGAGACGTAAGTGTCCATATGCCGAAAGGTCCTTTTCCCCCAAATGGCAAGAAGATCGCATTGATTGGTGGTGGACCGGCATCTTTGACCGTTGCACGGGATCTTGCGCCCCTAGGTTATGAAATTCATCTGTATGATGACCAGGAGTTTGGCGGTGGAATGATGCGGAGTCAAATTCCTTCCTTCCGTTTGCCGGATGAGGTGTTGTCTGAAGAAGTAAATTTCATCCTGAATCTAGGCATTCACACACATTTTAAAACTTATGTCAACAGCCTAAAAGAAATTCTTTCAAAAGGCTATGATGCAATTTTTGTTGGAACCGGGGCTCCAAAAGGAAAAGATCTGCCAGACTTACCGGGTCGGTGGGATGCTAAAGAAAACATCCATATCGGAATCCAATGGTTGGCTAATGTGGCATTCGAGCATACTGCTAAAATTGGCAAGAAAGTAATTGTCGTTGGTGGGGGTAATACCGCTATGGACTGCTGTCGAACCTCACGCCGTTTAGGAGGTGAAGAAGTGAAAGTCGTAGTTCGGAGTCCTTTTTCAGAAATGAAGGCATCTCCCTGGGAGAAAGAGGATGCAATGCATGAAGATATCCCAATACTGGATTGTCATGTACCCAAATCATTTGTTGTTGAAAATGGACAACTCAAAGGCATGCGCTTTGAAAAAGTTAAGGCAATAAAAGACGATTCCGGAAAAAGAAAATTAGTCCCATCCGGTGAACCTGAGGTGTTGATTGAAGCGGATGAAATTCTACTGGCTATCGGACAAGAAAATAGTTTTCCATGGATTGAACGGGACTTAGGCATTGAATTTGACCAATGGGAAATGCCTAAAGTAGATGTATTAACTCATCAATCATCCATTCCTAATGTATTTTTTGGTGGTGATGCGGCATTTGGACCAAAAAATGTAATCACTGCAGTTGCCCAGGGGCATCAGGCTGCAATATCAATTGACTTGTATTGTCAAGGTAAAAATCTGACCGAGCGGCTTCATCCAATGGTCAATCTGGTTTCTCAAAAAATGGGAATTCACGAATGGGCATACGACAGTAAAATTGTTGATGATCTTCGATACATCGTTCCACAGGCAGATAAAAAATTAACACTCAAAGACCGCAAGAAAGAAGTTGAATTGGGCTTTGACCTCGAAAACGGATTTAAAGAAGCCCAACGCTGTTTAAACTGCGATGTGCAAACAGTTTTTACAACCAGTCGTTGTATTGAATGTGACGCATGTGTTGACATTTGCCCAACGTCCTGCATTTCTTTTGTCGAAGATGGCGAAGAAATGGATTTGCGTACCCGTCTTTCTGCACCTGCAAACAATCTTACCCAGGATTTATATGTTTCTGAAGTCCTGCCCACCAAACGGGTTATGGTTAAAGATGAAGATGTGTGTTTGCATTGTGGATTGTGTGCCGAACGCTGTCCGACAACTGCATGGGATATGCAAAAATATTTTTATCAAGTTACTAAAGCCGGTTCATGCAAGCACATTCTATAATTAATGATTTTGTTATTCGGTTTGCAAATGTAAATGGTACAGGAAGTGCGAGTGCCAATAACATGTTTGCAAAAGCAATATTTAGAATGGGCATACCTGTAAGTCCTAAAAATATTTTTCCATCTAATATTCAGGGTTTACCTACCTGGTATGAAGTGCGTGTCAACGACCAGTTTTATCTTGGCCGTCGAGATGGCATCGATTTGATGATTTGTGTAAATCCGCAATCAATGCTGCAAGATGTAGCGAGTGTAAAATCCGGTGGTTATTTTATTTATGACAATACGAAACCACTTCACAAGGAATATATTCGGGAAGATATCAATTATATAGGAATTCCATTGACTGAAATTACCATTCAGGAATATACTGATCCACGTCAACGGATGTTGTTTAAAAACATCATTTATGTTGGTGCTTTAGCAGCATTAATTGATGTTGAAATGGATGTGTTGCAACAATTGGTCAACGAACAATTTAAAGGCAAGGAAAAATTAATTCAACCGAATCATCATGCCCTGGATTTAGGGTATCAATACATTCATAAAAATTTTGCACATCCACTGCCCTATCGTTTGGAACGACGCGATCTTTTAAAAGATAAAATATTATTTGAAGGAAATGCAGCAACTGCATTGGGTGCAATTTATGGAGGAGCCACTGTAGCTGCATGGTATCCTATTACACCTTCCACTTCAGTAGTTGATGCATTTGCAGATTATGCTGCTGAATATCGTGTAGATCCTGAAACGAATGAAAATAATTATGCCATCGTCCAGGCAGAAGATGAATTGGCCGCAATGGGTATGGTCATTGGTGCGATGTGGAATGGTGCCCGTGCATTTACAGCAACCAGTGGTCCGGGTGTTTCATTGATGCAGGAATTTTTAGGACTTGCCTATTTTGCTGAAATTCCGGCCGTATTGGTTGATGTGCAACGTACTGGCCCATCAACCGGAATGCCGACTCGAACACAACAATCCGATATTTTAATTGCAGCGCACGCTTCCCATGGAGATACCAAACAAGTTTTATTGTTTCCGAGTTCACCAAAGGAATGTTTTGAATTTGCTGCCTTATCGTTTGACCTTGCAGAACAATTACAAACACCTATCATAATTCTGTCTGATTTGGATTTAGGAATGAATGATCATGTAAGCGATGCATTGGAATGGAAATCAACAACTCAATATCGACGTGGAAAAGTATTGACCGCTGAACAGCTGGATCAAATCGGACGCTTTGGTCGTTATTTAGATTCAGATGGTGATGGAATTCCTTATCGTACGATTCCAGGAACACATCCAACAAAAGGCTCCTTTTTTACAAGAGGTTCTTCAAGAGATGAATATGCAATTTATACGGAAGATGGAAATGCATACAAACGCAACATGGATCGTTTGTTGAAAAAATGGGAGACTATTAAATCCTATGTTCCAAAACCTGAACTCATGCAATCAGAATCGAATGCATCCATGGGCATGTTGTTTTTTGGAACCAGTCATTTTTCATCGGTTGAAGCCCGTGATTTACTTGCTAAAGATGGAATTGAATTGGATGCAATGCGATTACGCGCCTTCCCTTTTACACAAGAGGTATGTGATTTTGTAGAAGATCATGAAATTCTTTTTGTAATCGAACAAAATCGCGATGCACAAATGCGGACTTTATTAATCAACGAACTTGAAATAAATCCGGACAAATTGATTCGCGTGTTGAATTACGATGGAATGCCAATCACTGCTGCACATATTTACAAAGAGATCACCAATTATATTCAAAAAGAAAACAAGAGAAGCAAAGACTTTTCTTTTGAAATGAATGCCTCATGAGTTATATAAAACCAAATTTCAGACATCCGGAATTACCTGTAAATAATTTAGGGTATAAGCGAAAAGATTATGAAGGTTCGTTATCAACCCTTTGTGCCGGATGTGGGCATGACTCCATATCAGGGGCCTTAATTCAGGCATGTTTTGAATTAAACATTGAACCCCATCGTCTAGCTAAACTTTCAGGCATTGGTTGTTCGTCAAAAACACCAACCTATTTTTTAGGCAATTCACATGGTTTTAATTCTGTACATGGCAGAATGCCTAGTGTTGCAACTGGTGCTAATCTCGCCAACAGAGACTTAATCTATCTTGGCGTGTCAGGAGATGGGGACACCGCTTCCATCGGAATGGGACAATTTGTGCATTTAGTTCGACGCAATTTAAACATCACTTACATTGTAATGAACAATGGTTGTTATGGTTTGACGAAAGGACAAGATTCAGCAACTGCAGATAAAGGATCTAAAAGCAAAGCCGGTTCAACCAATCTATTTCAGAATATTGATTTACCAGGTTTAGCTATGGAATTGGGAGCAGGATTTGTAGCTCGTAGTTTTTCTGGTGATAAAGTGCAATTGATTCCTTTAATCAAAGCTGCTTTGGCGCATCCTGGTTTTGCGCTCATCGATGTGATATCTCCTTGTGTAACATTTAACAACAATGTTGGTTCTACTAAATCATATGATTATGTTCGCCATCATATTGATGCAACGGCAACTGTAGATTTTGTGCCCCATGCATCTGAAATTAAAACCGATTATGAAGCAGGTAGCAACAAATTGGTCACCATGCACGATGGTTCACTCATTAAACTCAATAAGTTGCAAGCTGACTGGGATCCAACGAATCGCGATTCGGCAGTACATGCATTGCATGAAGCCAATAAAAATGGTGAAATTTTAACAGGTTTGATCTATATCAATGAAGAAAGTCAGGAGTTACATCAAATATTAAATACAACAAAAAAACCACTCAACGCCTTAACCGAGTCTGAATTGTGTCCTGGCGATAACGCATTAAAATCGATTAACGAAAGTTTACGTTAAACTTTAATAGAGTTTGTCCCGCAGATCTCGCAGATTTACTCTGAAAAGATTTCCTTTCTGCGCTTTTCTGCGAAGTCTGCGGGACAATTAGAATTTCCCGCAGATCTCGCAGATTTACGCAGAAAAAATTTCCATTCTGCGCTTTTCTGCGAAGTCTGTGGGACAAAAAGAATTTCCCGCAGATCTCGCAGATTTACTCTGAAAAGATTTCCATTCTGCGCTTTTCTGCGAAGTCTGTGGGACAAAAAAAATTTCCCGCAAATCTCGCAGATTTACGCAGAAAAGATTTCCTTTCTGCACTTTTCTGCGAAGTCTACGGGACAAAAAGAATTTCCCGCAGATCTCGCTGATTTACGCTGAAGAGATTTCCTTTCTGCGCTTCTCTGCGAAGTCTGCGGGACAAAAAAAAATTCCCGCAGATCTCGCTGATTTACACAGAAAAGATTTCCATTCTGCGTTTTTCTGCGAAGTCTGTGGGACAAAAAGAAATTCCCGCAGATCTCGCAGATTTACGCAGAAAAAATTTCCATTCTGCGCTTTTCTGCGAAGTCTGCGGGACAAAAAATATTTCCCGCAGATCTCGCAGATTTACGCAGAAAAGATTTTCATTCTGCGCTTTTCTGCGAAGTCTGCAGGACAAAAAGAATTTCCTTAAGGTCTTGCAGAATTATAGTTTATTTACTTTCCTAAATATGGCTTTTTCTATTTCGACACAATTAAAATTTACCAACAAACCTAATTTCATTCCGGATAATTTCAAATAGGTCAAAACTTGCTTATGATGAACTTCTGCAAGGTTTTCAACGGATTTAATTTCAATGATTACTTTGTTTTCAACGAGTAAATCAATTCGAAATCCCACTTCCATTTTGACTTCGTCATAAATCACTGGCAATGGCACCTGACAATTTACAATTAAACCATCTTTGCGAATTTCATGTTTCAATGCGGCTTCATATACCGTTTCCAATAATCCCGGACCCAGTGTACGGTATACCCTAAAAATAGCTCCTCTTAATTTATAGGTAATTTCATTTTCTGTCATATCGACTTAATTGAAAATTTTTCTAAACCTAATTTGCAAACCGCAAAAAATTTAGTGGTGGTTCATAGTTCTCCATAGTTTTACAAAAATAGACTGATTCGGACAGCTTAATGTCAAATTATCCGGTTAAAATCGTTTACCTTATTGGGCACCCTAAATCCAATCAGTACGTTTTTAATGCCTCCGGATTGCTGCAAGAACAACTTTTGGTTCAATACCAACAAACTGAATGAATTTTAAAAATAACCGATACCTTTGAAGTTCATATTCCTTCATTATGTTAAAAAATCTGTTTCAAAAAGTATATCCGCATCTGATTGTCATTCTGTTGTTTATCGCAGTCATTTCCTTTTTCTTTGCTCCACACTGGCAAGGAAAAGTGTTACAACAGGGAGACGTTTCAAGTTGGGAAGGATCAGCACGTGAAATATTAGAATATAACAAACAACATCCGGGAGATCCTGCTTTATGGACTGGGACCATGTTTGGAGGGATGCCGGCCTACCAGATATCCACCCCAATGGATTATAATTTCATGATTTATGTGCAAAAGATTTTGGCTTTAGGATTTCTAAGCGGACCCGTTGCCATATTCTTCTTTTGCGCTTTATCATTTTATGTATTGTATTTAGTCCTTGGACTCAGTGTCCCATTTGCCTGCATGGGTGGATTGGGAACGGCTCTGGTAACCGGCAATTTTATCGTATTAGAAGCCGGACACGTTCCTAAACTGATTGTGCTCTCTATGATTGGTTTTATAATCGCCGGCATGATACTTTCATATCGGGGAAACTGGTTGAAAGGCGCTGCATTATTTGCATTAGGAATGGGCATTAATGTGCTCAACAACCACGTGCAAATGAGTTATTATACCATGCTGCTGATGTTGCCACTGGTATTTGCATTTGCAATTCAATTTATTAAAGACAAAGATTTTAAAAACTTTATGATTCCGAGTGGGATCATGGCAGGCATTGTTGTTTTAGCCTTGCTTGCTTCATCCAGTTCAATCCTTCCTACATACGAATATGCCAAAGAAACCATGCGGGGTGGCCACATCTTAAGTAAAAAAACAAACGATGTGACAGGAGATGTAAATACTGCGGGTTTACAATGGGACTATGCTACCAATTGGAGCAATGGAGGCATCGACCTGATGTCTTGTTTAATCCCGGGAGTTGCCGGAGGCGGAACCTCAGAACCTGTAGATGCAAATTCTGAACTATTAAAAAGCTTGCGTAAAAAAGGTTACAATGCACCCAAGCGATTTAAAGCCCCATTGTATTGGGGAGACCTTCCTTTTACCAGTGGCCCATTTTATTTTGGTGCTATCATGTGTTTGCTGTTTGTTCTGGGTTTGTTTATTGTTAAGGGCCCAATCAAATGGTGGATTAGCATTTCAGTCAGTTTGGGTTTGTTGATGTCGATGGGTAAACACTTTGAAACATTAAATCATTTTCTATTTGATTACTTGCCGCTTTACAGTAAATTCAGAGCACCAAGCAGCATCTTGTCTGTTGTATCCTACTTTTTTCCGATCCTGGGAATGATGGCATTGTATCAAATATCAAACGCTGATAAAAAGGATGAATCCATATTAAAAAAATTATATTACAGTCTAGCGATTACAGGAGGTATTTGTTTGTTTTTTGCTTTGTTGGGTCCGAGCTTTTTTGATTTTAAACACAGCTCGGATGCAGGATATGCAAATCAAGGATTGGATACAGACGCATTGATCTCGGATCGTAAATCCTTAATGCAGAGTGATGCATGGAGGTCCCTGATATTCATCGTATTAGCAGCTGGGTTGCTTTGGGCTTATTTAAAGTCTAAAATCCAATTGCGCTATGCTGCGATTGCATTAGGACTCCTAACTCTAATTGATCTCGGTGGCGTAGCTACGCGATATATCAGCAAGGAAGATTTCGTAAGTAAATCTAAAAAAGAACAATCTCAAAAACCACGTCAAGTTGACTCACAAATATTAGGTGACAAAGCAGAATATAGGGTACTCGATCTAACGGTCAATACGTTTAACAGTTCGATGCCGTCTTTCTTTCACAATCACATCGGCGGTTATCATCCGGCAAAATTGCAGCGATATCAGGATTTGATTGATCTTCATATCGAACCTGAAATTCAACAGCTCAATGGTTTTTTGCAAAATTTTACTTCCGACAGCAGTTTAACGAATTCACTTTCCGTATTGAGTGTATTAAACATGCTCAATACAAAATATTTTATCTTAGGTCAGCCAGGAAAAGAAATGCCCTTACCCAATCCATTTGCAATGGGAAATGCCTGGTTGGTACAAAATGTCAAAATGGTTAGTACACCGGATGATGAAATTGCAGAACTCAGTAAAAATAATTTAAACCAATTTGCAATTGTAAATCAGGAATTTGATTCCAAACTAACTCAAAAACAATTTGATGGAAATGGTTCCATTAAATTAACTTCCTACAGTCCAAATAAAATGGTTTATGAAGCAAAATGCAGCGGAAATCAATTAGCTGTATTTTCTGAAATCTGGTATGGTCCGGATTTAGGTTGGCATCTGAGTATTGATGGAAAAGAAGTAGATTTAATCAGGGCAAATTACGTTTTGAGAGCATGTCAGATTCCAGATGGCAAACACCAGATTGTCATGGAATTTAAACCCAAATCGTTTATGCTTGGAAAAAATCTTTCCATGATTTGTTCTTTGTTGTTAATCGGATTAATGGGATTTGTAGCTTATAAAGAATTCATGAAATTAAAATAAGGGGAATTAATATTCCTGATACAAATTCTTGGTAAGAAGTTTGGAATTTAATCTTTTGAAAATTTTAATTATTAATTTCAAACAACGTTTAAATCTAATTCATGATTGTTTGAACCCCAAACCCTTTGAAAGGGGCTTTGAATTTGTATTCAAGTTGTGATTAAAATTTTAAAGTAAAATTTTAACAATATCTATTTTGTTAAAATAAACAACGTACAATTATTATTCATGATTGTTTGAACCCCAAACCCCTTGAAAGGGGCTTTGAATTTGTATTCAATTATGCTTAATATTTTAACAATATCTATATTGTTAAAATAATTTATTCAATCTTACTAATGGAAAAGCCCCTTTCAAGGGGTTTGGGGTTCAGAAGGGACAAGAAATGAAATGAAAATAAATTACTTGTTTTTCTCCAGATAATCACTCATTAAATTTGAAATCGCTGTGGTCAGATTTTTACGTGAATAGTTGGCAATTTTAGCATCATTTTTTGGAAAGGAATTAGTAGCCACCATTTCAAAAAGTCTTTCAAGATTCGAATACAATTGCTCTGCGTCAGTATAATCAGCATTCAAACCTGCTTCCGTTTCCTTCAAAATTGTTACAACATCACTGTTGTTAGGTGAAATTGAATAAATTGGTTTTTGCAAATAAAGGTATTCGAAAAATTTACCGGTAATTACCCCTTTGTTTCCGGGAACACCAACCAACAGAAGGAGGTCAGCTTCAAACAAATAATGCTGCAGTTGCGCGTGTGGCATGGATGCAAGGACTTGCAAAAAAGGAGATAAGCCAGAAACTTTTAATTGAGAAACGATCAATGGATCTATATTCCCAATAAGAATCAACTCAAATTTTTCTGAAATTGCAGGATTGTCACTTAAATAATTTTCCAAAACTTTCCAAAAAATACCTGGGTTGCGATCTGCACTTAACACACCAGCATAAACCATTTTAATTTTAGAATGATCTTTTACAGGATTCTGTTTTGGAAACGTTTCATATCCGTTGGTAATTACACTTACTTCACGATTGACCAATGATTCCAATCCTTTTTTACAATCCGGACTTACTGTCACTACTAAACTGGCTTCCTGCAAAACAGAATGTTCCAGCCGATGGTGTATTCTTTTTGAAAGCTTGCTTAAGTTGAGTTGTTTAAACGAATAAATTTGTGTCCAGGGATCCCGAAAATCAGCCAGCCAGGGAATATCCAATCGACGTTTTAATGAACGTGCGATTAAATGGGTACTGTGAGGAGGACCTGTACTAACTATAAAATCGACCGGGTGTTTTTTTAAATAGTTTTCCAATAAATGTACGGAAGGACGGATCCAAAACATTCGTGCATCCGGAATAAAGAAATTTCCACGGATCCACAGTAAGAACCGCTTAAACCAGGAACCGCGTTCCATTTCAGAAAAAATGCTTGGATTGACCTGTTCCTTCTTACCGGATAGCTTTTTAAATAAGGCATAAGGTTCCCAAATCGGGCCTTTTATCACTTCCAAATGATCCGGTATATGTTGCTGCAAACTTGAATCTGTATAGGGATACTCCCCATTTTGAACCGTATAAATGATTGGTTCCCAATTAGCATCCCGGAGATATTTCGTAAAATACAACCACCGCTGGACGCCCGACCCACCGGAAGGTGGCCAATAATAAGTGATAATGAGAACGCGTTTCAATGTTGCAGTACTTATAGCTAGATTGTACGGGTAAAATTAAGCTTTGAAATGCTGAATGGGAGAAATGTTTTAGTATTGAAACACCAAGGATTGGATCAGCAAGCCTTGAAGAAAATGGTTTCCTTCACTTTTTATAACTTTGCCCCGATACATGTGTGGTTTAGCTGGAATTTTTAATCTGGATGGAGCATCTATAAACAGTCAGGATCTGTTAAAAATGACCCGGATCATCCGTCATCGGGGTCCGGATGATGAAGGCTATTTACTAATCCATACTGCCAACAAAAACATCCATCACCATGTACACGATGACACCATTTCAGAAATAAAAGCAAACTCATCCGTATTGCCAAATCATACCAATTGCAATCTTGGCATCGGATACAGACGGCTTGCAATCATCGATCTTTCTGCCAAAGGACATCAACCCATGGCAGACCCCTCGGGTCAAATTTGGTTGAGTTTCAACGGAGAAATTTACAATTATATTGAAATTCGTGAGGAATTGATCAAGCTGGGCCATCAATTTAGAACAAACAGCGATTCTGAAGTCTTAATACATGCGTATTTACAATGGAATGAACAATGCCTTGGAAAATTTATTGGCATGTTTGCGTTTGTTATCTATGACAATCGGTCCAGTAGTCTATTTATTGCAAGAGATCGCATGGGGATCAAGCCATTTAATTATTTTTTTGATGGCAATCAATTTATTTGGGCTTCTGAAGAAAAACAAATCGCTGCTATTATCCCAAACAAAATCAGTCCAAATCGTCAGGCGTTATTAGAATTTCTTCAATGGAATCGTCAATTTGAAACCTCGGCAACTTTTATAACTGAAATTCAACAATTGCCTGCTGCACATTATGCAATTGTTTCTTTAAAAGGCATCGAACTAAAAAAATATTGGGACATCCCAATGGCTTCAGAACGAGAAATGCTGAATGAATCCAATTCCTGTAATTCCATACAAGCGTTATTAAGTGATTCTATTAAATTGCGTTTGCGCAGCGATGTGCCTTTGGGTATTGCTTTAAGTGGCGGCATTGATTCTTCTTCAATCTGTTGCCTGGCAAGAAAATTAACCAATCAATCCATACGCACCTTTTCTGTATTTTATGAAGGTAAACAGTATGATGAGCGAAGTTACATTCAAGCTGTTTTAGACCAGGGTGGATTTCAATCTACATTTCAAACAGGTAGTAAAGAAATTACTGTTGAAGAATTGGCAGCATGGACATATCATCAAGATGCCCCAACTGCAGGAGGGAGTCCCTTCTCTGCATTTTTAAATTATCGCAATGTCCGTCAGGCAGGTATCATTGTATTACTCAATGGACAAGGTGGTGATGAATTGTTTGCCGGCTATCCTTATTTTTATAAATATTATTTGGCGCAATGTTATCAGCAAGGCAATATCATGGAAA
Source organism: Saprospiraceae bacterium (assembly GCA_016714025.1). Lineage (NCBI taxonomy): Bacteria > Pseudomonadati > Bacteroidota > Saprospiria > Saprospirales > Saprospiraceae > Saprospiraceae bacterium. Next base: position 244,472 of record JADJOB010000001.1, read on the forward strand.
TCCTGAAAACGACTGCAGCCTTAGCCTTTCAACAAGGCTTCAAAACTGCCATATCGCATAATTATCTTGCGAAACAACGATTGCAGTTAGATTCAGTTGCACTTAGAAAATTAGAACATAAAAAATATGCATCATCTAACTTGTATCCTGAAACGCAGATGCAAATAAATTTGCACACAAATCGCTCCTTGCTATCAACGGCCTTACAAAACGCAATTCAAATTACCCACTTACCGCACATGTTGCATTGGGAAGACCGAAATTCAATGGCTAATTCAATTGAGAGCCGTGTTCCGTTTTTAGATCATCGGTTGGTTGAAAAATCATTTTATATACCCGATCAATTAAAATTGCATCAAGGTGAAACAAAATACATCTTACGAGAAAGCATGAAACCCTATGTTCCAGAGATTATTCTTAAACGGAAAGATAAAATTGGATTTGCAACTCCAACTTCTTATTGGACACATACTGTTTTAAAATCAGCGATAATGGATATGGTTCATAGTTCAGGTTTCTTATCGAGAGATTGGTGGCACGGCAAACAGATACAAGATCGGCTTACAAAAGATATCAATCAATTCGGCGAAAACGAATTGTGGAAAATTTTCACCAGCGAATTGTGGTACCAATCGACTTTCCAAACGAACCCATAAATTAATCTTCGTGCAAACCAATCCCAGTTTAAAGAGAATTCAAGAAGTAGCATTTCAATTGCAAGATGATTTGTTGCAACTTGATATCGATGCATTGGATGTTTCTGAAAGTGTTAAAAGTTATTTTCGATATGATCTTACGAAGTTGAGTTATGTAAGTAAATGCAATGCATTTATCCTATATCACTTATTATTGAATCAGAATTCAAAGAAATCAAATGCGATTATAGTAGATCATGGAGCTGGTATCGGTTTGTTTTCGTTTCTGGTTAAAAGAATGGGTTATACCTGTATCAGTCACGATTTATTTGATGAGTACCTTGATGGCATTCGAAAAATTGGTACTGCGCTCAATGCGCGCCCGGATTATTTTGTATTAGGTGATACCAATGCTTTAATAGCGTATTGTCATTTCCATGACTTAAGCATTCTTGGTTTGGCTTCCCGCAATGTAATCGAACACTTACCCGATTACCGAGAATTTTTTAATGATATTGCTGGTTTGGGATCTGAAGGTTTTAGTGTGGTAATCACTACGTCTGCCAACATACACAATCCATTGGTAAAAAGACTGCATTTAAAAATACATAAAGAATATGAATACAAAGGCAGTCGGGTTGATATGGACCACCCGGATTTGGATGAATCACTCAGTGGCGTTCAATTGCGTTCTGAGTTGATAAGAAATCATTTCCCTCAATTAGATTCCGAAACAATCAGAAGGCTTGCCATTTTAAATCGCAGCTATATCGAAAAAGATATATTAAAACGCACTCAACATTTTATTCAATCCGGCAACTGGTCTGCTCCTCCAATTGAATCAAGCAATACCTGTGATCCAATTACTGGAGCCTGGGTTGAACGCCTGGTAGCTTATTCAGACTATCAAAATGCAGCAGAATCAGCAGGATTTTCAATAGAAGCATTGCCGGGTTTTTATAATACGAATTATGCTTCTTTTTTAAAAAATTGCATTTCCATTGTGCTAAATGGATTGCTTAAGTTTAAACATCCTTTCGTTTTGAATTTGTCACCTTTTCTTGCCATGAAACTAACCAAAAAGTAAATGAACTTTTACAAAACTAGTTTTATGAGTGGCCTGTCTGCTGTGATCAATATGATTACCGGCCTGATAATAACAAAGTTGAGTGCAAAAATAATCGGTCCGGTTGGTACCGCTTACATTGGAAAATTTGGAAACATCTCCGGATTGATTCTCATCATTGCAACTGCTTCAATTGCAACCGGGATCGTAAAATATGTTTCTGAACACAAAGACAACAAACAGAAACTAAAAGAAATAATTCAAACTGCCTTTAGTATTATTGGAATTGGTTCGTTGATTTGTTGTCTTTTTGTATTAGTCAGTTCAAGCTATCTGAATCAAGCTGCATTTAAAGATCAGGATTTTAAAATTGTATTTATACTGTATGGTTGTTTCTTGATACTCATTTCACTTCAAGTATTAATCACAGGGATATTAAATGGTTTGGGTGAAATCAATAAACTAACTTATGTCAACATAGCTGCTTCTTTATTAAATTTAATCACTACGCTGATTCTTATAACAAAGTACAATGTAATTGGAGCCCTGCTTTCGAATTCACTGTTTGCACTATTCTCTACCTTAACCGGAATGATCGCATTAAGTAAATTGAAATTTCTAAATAGAGAATTTTTCAAATTTCATTTGAATTTGGAATTTGCAAAACAGTTGATTAAATATGGAGTCTTTTCAGCAGTTACATCTTTTAGCTGGATGTGGTCGATGATAATAATCCGTGAAATGGTTGAATGGAATCTGAGTATTACCGATGCCGGATTGTGGCAAGCGATGTTTAGCCTTTCAGATCGCTATTTAGCTGTTATTACCGGCACGATGGTCGTTTATTTTATTCCAAAACTTTCTGGCATTTCAGAAACAGCTGAATTGGTTCGAGAAATCCGAAAAGCATTTAAACGGATCATTCCGGTAATGATTCTTATAGCTGGGAGTATCTGGCTTTGCCGTGATCTGATTATATCAATCTTATTAGCGGAAACCTTCAGACCCATGCGTGTTTTATTTGGATTTCAAATGATGGGGGATGTGTTTCGGATTTCTGCGCTCATACTGAGTTATATCATCACATCAAAAGCCATGTTTAGAAGTGGCTTAAAAGCAGATCTATCCTTTCATGCATTATTAATAGTCTGCACTTATTTTTGTCTCAAACAATTTGGTTTGATAGGCTGTAGCTATGCTTACGCAATTGCTTGTTTACTTTATTTCTGCATTTATCTGATTATTTTTAAAGACCTCATCGTACTTATCAAAAAAAGTGTATTGCCAAAGCCTTGGAAACAACAGATGGGGATGAAGGGATGAGGGGATGAAGGCTGAGGGGCTGTTGGGCTGAGGGGCTGTTAGGGAGGAGGGATGAATGGCTGTGGAATTCTAGACAAAGTACAACTACTAACTCCTGAATACTGACCACTGACCACTAATTTTGGGGCTGAGGGGCTGATAGACTGTTGGACTGTTGGACTGTTGGACTGTTGGACTGTTAGGGAGGAGGTTTCCAGTGACCCACTGACCACTAACTCCTGACCACTGATTTTGGGACTGATGGACTGTTAGAGAGGAGGGTTATCGGTATTTTGAGCATTTTTGAATTTTTGTCTACTGACTACTGACTCCTAACTGCTGATTACTGATTTTGGGGCTGAAGGACTGTTGGGCTGGAATTTACCTTTCGGGTAGTGACAACTACTGACTCCTGACCACTGACCACTGACCACTGATTTCACGGCTGGACTCTGGAATATCGAAACACTCCAACTAATATTTTATAAATATACATGCCCGGATTTTAGAATCTCAACATATCAACATTGCAGTTTTGCAACATCGAAGGATTGCAACATTTTAGAATTGCAGCATTGAAGAATTGCAGTATTGAAGAATTGCAGTATTGAAATAGAATTTACGATCTGAGGATTCTGAGAAATTCCACCCATGGACCGGCATCTTCTTTGTATTGCTTTGCCATAACCCGTACTATTTGATATATATGATCCAAATCATGAGCCATCCAGGTAGATAGCAACTGACTCAAGGTCACTTGACCAAATTGAGGATGAATACCGGTTTTTATGAAATCGGAGGCTCCCAAGTTCATTTCTTTCAATGATTTCAAATTCGCAATTCGTTCCTGGCGGAATTCAGCACAAAGTTCGCTGATGGTCTTACCTTTTGAGTTTTCGAATTGTGCAAATCGATCGAAGGATTGAAATGTACCTGAACCATTACCGTTTAGAATAACTTCAATACGCTGAATCCAGTTTGTCTTTTCTGCATGTACATAATGTCCCATAACATCAAATGGAGACCAGCTTTCGGCTCCTTCATTGGTATAAAGCCATGAATCAGAAAGACCCATTAACAATGAATCCAAAACATCAGGGGTTCTTTGGAGTACTTCTATAATATGATTCAGATTAAACGCCATCTAGTTAGTAATTTAATGAAAAATAAGTGAAAGTAAGCCTGTAAGAATCATGGTAATTGCAGTCACAATTCCAGCATTGTGCTCCCATTTATGCGAATTGATTTTGTTTAGTCCACGATTTGCCAAAAAGATCCCGGTTAACATTCCGGCCATGCTAATAACCACATAGATAATCAAAGACAAGCCTAAAATTTTCCAACCATAAAAACTGGCATTGATAAAATAGGCTTCTATTTCAAGACAAGGAGAAAGAAACATAAAAGCCAATAGAGCATAAATTACCTGTTTCCGGGTTTTAGTTTGCTCCATCATCTGGTCATCAATATGAAAATGATGGTGGGTATGGTGCCTGTAAATAAAATATATACCAGATAAAATTAAGATTGCCGGACCAAGCCATACAAGGATCTGTTGATAGGATTGGTAAAATTTATGTGCAAGACCACCTAAAATCAAGCCTAACATTACGGTACTGAGCACATGAGCAAGCGATAATGAAAATCCAACCTTAATAAGTTCAGACTCAGACCATTTTTGAGCTTTAGCCAAACTCACTAAAGGCAACCAGTGGCTAGGGATTAAAGCATGCAATAGGCTGATAATGAATGTCCCTGTTAAAATTTCAATCATATGGATGCAAATATGGCTGTTTCCTATTAAAACCCATGGGTTCTTTGATTGTAATTTGACAAGTATCAATAAGTTGATTGATGAAGGTCATGGGATGCGTCTGGAAATTGCTGAATTTTTACAGAACGATTTGGCTAAGCACTGGACTAAAGTAACTAGTAATAAAATTAAGAAAAGCTATTAGAATGGGTTAATAAATGAATAATAAGTTATTGGTACAACTATGAAAATTGTAATAAATGATGCTTTAAGTATTCGTGAAATTCAGGAACTCTTTTCTGCGCGCTACCCTTTCCTGAAAATTGAATTCTTTAGTAAAGGACATTCGAAACATACCGGATCAAAAAAAGAACTCATGATACCCGCAAACCTGATCTTAAAAGATTGCAGGTCTGTACACAATAAAGGCAGTCTTGAAATTCATCCCTATACGACTGTCATGGATCTTGAACAAGAGTTTCAGGATTCTTTTGGATTGTCAATCCAGGTATTCAGAAAATCAGGTGATGTTTGGATAGAAACTACGGTAACGGATGACTGGACACTCGCCAAACAAAATGAAGAAGCTGAATCCTTTTACAATGCCGTTCAGGAAGCAAAAAAGACAGATCGAAATCAAATGTTGCTTTAAGTTTTAATTAAAACTTTTACAATACCTCCAATTCCAATCAATAAAATTAATACTAAGGTCATTTTTTGAAATCGTTCTGATGGGATTCGATTCAAAATCAATTTACCTAAATAGGTTCCAATTAAACTAACCAGAATAAGCAGAGGCACCAAATAAAGGATGTCACGATGCACATATCCATTCATCACATACACTACGCTTCTGCTTAGATCAACTCCAAGATCTATAATGGCTGAACTTGCAATATAAACTTCTTTTTCGAGTTGAAATGCTGATAAAACCAATCCTCTAATTGCTCCTCCGGTACCCATGAGACCAGCAGCAAATCCAGAAAGCGCACCCCCTGTAATAGAGTTTACAGGATTTATACTCAATTTTAAATTGCGAAACCAAAGCAACAGGAAGCCAAGTATAACTAACAAAACGGAAATGCTCAATTCAAACGTTTCTTTCTTGACATAACGACTTAAAGCTGCTCCTAAAATCACAAATACAACTGCTGGAATTCCTAAATAGATCAGAATCCTGCGATCAATTCCTTTACGAAAAAAACCTATTTTAGTAAGATTGCTGGAAACATGAAATAATGCTGTAATTCCAAGGACTGTATGGAAATCTAAAAAATATTCTGCAAGTGGTACAAAATAAATTGAAGACCCAAAACCACCAATGGTTCCAAGAATTTCAGCCAGAATTGCCAGAAATAAAAAAACAGCTACAGTAAAATTGCTCAAGACTAATTAGATTTTATGTAATAATACTTAAAAAGCGCAAGAGCACTAATGACGATCATTTATTTCTGGCAATCGATCAGAAACAAAAGATCAGGCAATCTTAATTTCCTTGGCTACTTTTTCTTCAACCTGCTCAAGCTTAGGCAAATGAATTTTAAGAATCCCGTCTACATAAGCAGCTGTAATGTGAGACTGGTCAATTATACTTGGCAATGAAAAACTTCTACTAAATGCTGAATAGTTGAATTCTCTGTGTTTCCAATTGGCCTTCTCCATTGTTTCCTGCTTGTCTTGCTTTTCCACAGAAACGGTCAACATGGAATTATCATCAACCTTCAATTTAAAATTAGATTTTGAAAAGCCGGGAGCAGCAATTTCAATTGAAAAATGTTTAATACTTTCCAAAACATTAATTGGTGGAAAGTTTAATTCGTTCCCTTTAAATAGTTCTGAACCTGTAAAGTCATCATACCAGGTAGGAATCATACTAAAAAAAGGGAAATTCCTGTTAATTCGACTTAAAGAATTCATATGACAAAATTTATTGTTATCTAACAACCAGCACTGGGCATTTGGCATGTCTGACAACGTCCTCCGCTACACTGCCCAATACAAAACGCTTAATTCCTTTTCGCCCATGGGATCCCATTACAATTAAATCCGCTTCTAATTCTTGCTGTGATTCAATTATGGTAGCGCCAATATCATTGCTTTCTTTACAAATTAAATGCAATTCCATCTCAGGATGGTCAATTTGTAATTGAGCCATTAATTCATCCAATAGCACTTGATTTTCTTCACGCAATTTACTTAAAAGGTCATCAGCATAAATTTGATTTCCAAATACCGGACTCCCTGTTTCATACAACAAGGGATTAATCATAATATGCAAAATATAAATGGACAAATTATTTGATTCATTCAACTTTAATGTCCATGCCAGGGCATGTTTAGAGTATTCTGAAAAATCGTAGGGACAAAGAATTTTATTAAAAGGTACCATATTTGAGAATTTATAATTTTCCACCAAATATAATAATTTTAAGCAGGATTGCTGATATACCTTAAAATATCATATGGTGTCACTAAGCCCAGCAGTTCGTCTTTCTGAACTACAGGCAAACAATGAAAATAATTAGTTAAAAACACATCAATGGCAACCTCAATTCGATCATCTGGCTCCAATTTCCCTAATCTGGTCACCATGATTTGCTTCACTTTTGTGAATTTCAATTTTTGATCGCTATGAATTTCAACCGACTTCCCTTCCAGGATTGAATTGGCATATAATAAAAAATCAGATTTGCTTACCAAGCCCACTAAATTCCGAAAATGGACTACAGGGATATGGTGGATGGAATGGTTTTCAAATAATTCCTTTACCATAAACAAATCATCCTCTGGAGTCAGGGTAACCAACTCACGTGTCATAATATCACTAACCGGGTTCTTTAAATTCATCGCTTAATTTTTTGTAAAATTATCAGGCTAATACCAGTTAAATCCTGATCTTTGTCAACATTTAAAATGATATCGCTCAGGTAATGGACTCCAATTCACAGCATTTTTATAAAACTGGAAACTTTTTAAGTTCTGTATTAGAAACGGCCATTGATGCGATCATTATAATTAACGCAAAAGGGACCATTCTGCTGTTGAATGAAAGCGCAGCCAAAATTTTTGGCTACGAAAAATCCGAGTTATTATTAAAGAATGTAAATGTTTTAACTCCGGAACCTCATAACAGGCTACACGATCAATATATTAATAATCATATCCAAACAGGCATCAATAAAATTATTGGCATTGGCAGGGAGGTTGTAGGGGTCAAAAAAGATGGAACCCAATTTCCGGTCCGACTCGCTGTGAGTAAATTTATAGTTGAAGAAGAAATTTATTTTACCGGAGTTATCCATGATTTAACTGCACAAAAAGAAGTCGAACAAAAACTGATTTATGTCAATAAGAATCTCGAAAATTTAGTTGATTCCCGAACAGGCCAACTGCGGGAAAGCATTAATCAACTAAGTTCGAATAACCTGGCACTTGAAACAGAAATCAATGAGCGCATTGAAATTGAAAAAAAATTAAAACTGCGGGAAAAAGAACTTTTAAATGCTTTGGAAAAAGAACGCGATTTGAATTTACTAAAGTCCCGGTTCGTGTCGATTGCATCTCATGAGTTCCGAACGCCCCTGGCAAATATCCTAAGTTCAATTAACCTCATTGAGCACTATGATTCTGCAGAAACCCGTGCTAAAAAAATCAATCATTTAGCTAAAATCAAAAATAATATACATTACCTGAATGGAATTCTTAATGAATTTTTAACCCTAACCCGTATAGAAGAAGGAAAATTTAATATTAAATTAGAATCCATTGACCTTATTCATTTAGTTCAGGAAATTACAGAAGAATTTAACTTATTAAAAAAGCCAGAGCAAACCATTCGGATGAATTATGAAACCAGTCCGGAATACCAGATTTTAACTGATCAAAATTGCGTACGGCATATAATAAATAATTTAATTGCCAATGCGGTTAAATATTCCGGAGACTCATCCAAAATTGATATTAATATCCGAGATACAGAGTTGCATACAGAAATTTCAGTGGCTGATGATGGAATTGGAATTCCTGAAAGTGAACAAAAATTTATTTTTGATATTTTTTATAGAGGTTCAAATGTATTAAACATTCAAGGTACCGGACTAGGATTGAATATTGTAAAAAAATACCTGGATGTACTACAGGGAAGTATCAGTTTTAAATCAAAAGAAAAGGAAGGAACCCAATTTACTATAAAATTACCTAAGCATGGCCGACAAAACTAAAATCCTGTTAATTGAGGATAATACAGAAATGCGTGAAAACATTGCTGAAATACTTGAGATTTCAGATTACACCGTATTTACCGCAGAAGATGGCCTAAAGGGAATTCAGGCTGCAAGGCAACACCAACCGGATCTGATTTTAAGTGATATCATGATGCCCAATCTGGATGGTCTTGGCATGTTAAAAATTATCAATCAAGATGAGCATTTAAAGGATATCCCTGTAATTTTTCTAACAGCCAAAGCTGAAAAGGATGATTTCAGAAAGGGAATGAATCTTGGAGCAGAAGATTATTTAGTTAAACCCTTTGAAGCTGCAGATTTATTGGCAGTGATTGAAAAAAAGATTAACAAATACAAAAGAATTTCCAGGTTGAAATTCGGAAAATCGCTTACTGGATTATTGGATTTAAATTTGATTCAAACAGTTCCCCAGGTAAAACAACTCCTTGATCAAACAGAAAGCAAAATACTGGGTAAAAAAACAAAAATCTGGAATCTTGGAGACAATGTTAATCATGTTTATTTTCTTGAAGGCGGCATTGCTAAAGAAGTAATAGAATCTGTAGGGGACAAAGAATTAATCTTAAATTTTTATCTGGGCCCGGGTGTCGTTGGCCTGAATCGAATCTTTCATATACGGTATTCAAGTGTCCTGGAATTAATTGAGGAGTGTGCCATTAAAGCAATTCCAAAAAAACTTATTGAAGACATTATAATAAAAGAAAATTTACTGTATGCATATCAGGCTTTTTGTACCGCTTACTCCCAAGAATATGTACAAAGGCTTTCAATTAATTCTTACGGAAATGTAAGAGAAAAAGTAGCTTACCATCTGATCCTCCTGTCGGGGTTGTTTAAAGACAAAGCCATTGCATTAAGCCGGGATGACCTTGCAGCCTATTGTGGCATGGCTAAAGAAACCTTGATTCGTATGCTTACGGAATTTAAAGAAGAAAAATTAATACACCTGGATTCTGAAGGCATTAGTTTACTCCAGGTTCAAAAGTTAAATGCCTTGGTTTTATAATTTTATTGGAACATACGATTCAGAAGAATTGGTCTGAAGTTCTTATAAACCCAATCCTACATGAATGCCAATCAATTGATTAAATGACTGCTTCTTTGCAAAACGAGTCGGTGCAAGCAATTCAATAAAAAAATTGCAATGCTTGCTTAATGCAAAGGACTTATTAATTAATGGGGTAAAACCAAACTGATTTTCTCCGGCTTCAAAAGCCAGTCTAAAACCTAAGGTATAATTATTTCTAAAAGGCAGCAGGATCCCTGGATGATATAACAAGTGCACATTGTAAGGGGTTTCTAATTCTAAATAAGGTTTGATAACCGGAACGATTTCCAAATCAATTTTAAGCCTACTCCCTGTATTTAATGTAATCCCCATTGGAAAACCGATGGTATAAAAGTCGGATTTATCAAGAAAAGTGATTTCGGACTTGTGGACTCCAAATAAAATCTGAACAAGCCCAATGTGATAACCAGAAAGCTTTTGCATACCAATTTCTGGCTTAATAATTTCTTGTCCCTGGACAAAAGAAAAAACACCTAATAGGATGATTCCTAAAATGCCTGACATTCTGGACATACTTTAAATTTATTTAAAAAGCACCTCTAAACAAAAGATTTTTCTTTATTTAAGACAAATGTATCTTAATTTTGTAACCGAACCAAGTTTTTATAAAATCATTTGATTTTTAAAGAACTTTTTTTTACTAGAAAGCCAATACATATGAAAACAATCATTGAACCATTCCGGATTAAATCCGTTGAACCCATCCGTTTTAATTCTGCAGTTGAACGCAGCCAGATCCTGGCGCGTTCATTTTACAACCCCTTTCTGATTCACTCAGAAGATGTGATCATTGACTTACTTACTGACAGCGGCACAAGCGCCATGAGCAGCAATCAGTGGGCCGGCATCATGCAGGGAGATGAATCTTATGCCTGCAGTCCGAGTTTTTATCGATTTGAAAATACCGTTCGCAGAATAACGGGCATGAACTATATAATTCCAACGCATCAGGGACGGGCCGCTGAAAACATTCTCTTTAATATACTTGGTGGAAAGGGAAAAACAGTATTAAGCAATACCCTCTTTGATACGACCCGGGCTAATATTGAATTTTCAGGAGCTCAGGGGATCGATCTTCCTTGTATGGAAGGTAAAATTCCATCAAAACCTGCACCATTTAAAGGCAATATTGACCTGGAAGCCTTGCATCAGCATATTCAGAATATTGGGCCTGAAAATATTCCAATGGTGATTATTACAGTTACAAATAATTCCAACGGAGGACAACCGGTCAGTATGGAAAATATTCGAAACGCCTCGTTGATTTGTAAACAATATCAAATTCCATTTTTTATCGATGCCTGCAGATTTGCAGAAAATTGTTATTTCATTAAAATCAGAGAAAAAGAATACAGTACGAACAGCATTGAAGAAATAGCCCGTGAATTATTTTCCTATGCAGATGGTTGCACGATGAGTGCTAAAAAAGATGCTTTCGCAAATATTGGAGGGTTTTTAGCTTTACAACAATCAGAACTTGCACTAAAATGTAGAAATTTATTGGTTATCACCGAAGGATTTCCAACCTATGGCGGATTAGCAGGAAGGGATCTTGAAGCGATTGCAATTGGTTTAGAAGAAGTATTGGATGAACACTACTTGCAATATCGCATACGGAGCATTGAATATTTGGCTCAAAAACTTATAGATCACAACATCCCCATCATGCAACCTGCTGGTGGTCATGCAGTTTATTTGGATGCTAAAGCATTCTTACCACACATTCCACCCGATCAATATCCCGGACAAGCGCTGGTGTGTGCTTTATATATTGAAGGTGGAATCCGAAGTGTAGAAATTGGTTCGCTGATGTTTGGAAAGTATCAATCGGATTCTGATACAAAGGTTTTAATTCCTGCAAACCAGGAATTGGTTCGGTTGGCAATTCCAAGAAGAGTTTATACACAAAGTCATATTGATTATGTAGCAGAAGTCATTATCGAAGTTTGGAAGAATCGGGACAAATTAAACGGTTATACGATTCTGGAAGAAGCCCCGTTACTGCGTCATTTTACAGCTAAATTAAAACCCATTCACACGAATTAATTAAAACACCATGTATATTAAAAGAAGTTGGGCTGAACCCTATAAAATGAAGATGGTTGAATTGCTAAAAATGACCACGCCCAAACAAAGAAAAAAAGCATTGATGGATGCTGGATACAATACATTTCTATTGCGTTCAGAAGATGTTTACATTGATTTGCTAACTGACAGTGGCACTTCTGCAATGAGTGATCAACAATGGGCAGGCATGATGTTGGGAGATGAAGCGTATGCAGGAAGCAGGAATTTCTATCACCTGGAAGAAGTTGTAAAGAAAACATACGGTTACAACTACTTAATTCCCACACATCAAGGACGAGGTGCTGAAAATATTTTATCTAAAATTTTAATAAAAAAAGGCGACATCATTCCGGGAAATATGTATTTCACTACAACCCGATTGCATCAGGAACTGGCTGGTGGTAGATTTGAAGATATCATAATTGATGAAGCACATGATCCGGAAAATGAATTTCCGTTTAAGGGAAATGTTGATTTAAATAAATTGGAGCGACTGATCAAGAAATACGGGGCCGACAAAATTCCATATGTAAGTATTGCAACCAGCGTCAATATGGCTGGTGGGCAACCCATCAGTATGTCAAATTTAAAAGAACTCAGAACCCTTACCAAAAAGCATTCCATCCGCATCATCCATGACATGACACGGGTTGCTGAAAATGCTTACTTTATACAACAAAGAGAAAAAGGATATAAAACAAAATCAATTGCTGAAATTGTTCTCGAAATTTGCAAACTCACAGATGGTGCCACCATGAGTGCTAAAAAGGATGCATTGGTTAACATAGGCGGTTTTTTAGCAATCAACGATTGGCAGGTTTTTGAAGAAGCCCGCAATCTGGTAGTTGTTTATGAAGGATTGCATACCTATGGGGGTCTGGCAGGTCGCGATATGGAAGCAATGGCGATTGGAATCCGGGAAAGCGTCCAGGACAATCACATTAAAGCCCGAATTGGGCAAGTTGAATATTTGGGTCAACAGATGCAATTATTTAATATTCCAATCGTAAAACCGATCGGGGGACACGGCATCTTTGTAGATGCATTAAAATTTTTACCTCACATTCCACAAGTCAATTACCCTGCTCAAACTTTAGCAGCCGAAGTTTACTTGGATTCCGGGGTACGAACCATGGAACGCGGAATTGTTTCTGCTGGTAGAAAAGCTTCCGGTGAAAACCATATGCCCAAATTAGAATTGGTTCGTTTTACCATACCCCGAAGAGTTTATACACAAGCACATATGGATGTCATTGCGGAATCAACTGCCAGGGTCTATGAACGAAGAAAAAAAATCAAAGGGATGGAAATGACCTATGAACCAAAATATTTACGGTTCTTTCAGGCCCGCTTTAAAATGCTTTCGTCTTAAGGGATAAAATATTCAGGCATGTGGCTTGAATCCATATTATAAAGAATATCCTCAATTGAAATGGCTTTTAGCTCATTTCATACATACCGCTCTATTGGAAGCATCGCTTTTTTATACCTTCGCCTTGTGACTATGAAACGGTATAGCAATAAGGAGCCCATGGTGTTTTTATGGGTTATCCTTCCCTATATTCTGTTTATGAATCTGCTGATTTTTGGCTTTTGTATATACAACAGCTTTGAAGGTATTTACAAAAGTTTCGTAATCAGTGTTTTCTACTTTCTGATTGTCTATGCAATTTTTGGTACCGTTGCCGTATTGATTAGCAGACGAATTTCTGCATCAGGAGATTTGTTTAAACGGATTGCTGTCATGCTTCCTGTTTTTTATATTTTAAATATTGTTGCCATTCATGGAATTTATGCATGCTACAATTACTTCCATTGGATGCCCTGTAAGCCATTAGATCAAAATTTATGGTACACCATCTTATATGCCTGTGTCATGAGCACGGTCATTACATTTATTAATGAAGGGATGGCCAATTGGGAAAAATGGAAGTCCTCAGTTGCGGAAAGTGAAAAACTTCGAAATTCATACCAACGCAGCAAATTACTTGGACTCAAAGGACAAATTAATCCTCATTTCTTATTCAATTGCTTTAATACTTTATCGGGCTTAATTCACGAAAACGAAGAGGATGCCATTCGATTTTTAGATGAAATGACCAAAGTCCATCGCTATTTATTAAGAAGCGATGAAGATTATCTTGTTAGTTTGGAAGAAGAGATAAAATTTGCACAATCCTATCTTTATCTAACAAAAGCACGCTTTGGGCAGGCAATTCAAAGCAACATTAACATACCGCATGAGATTCGTACTAAATTAATTCCCCCATTAAGTTTGCAAGTTATCCTGGAGAATATAATTTATACAAATGCATTAAACAAAAAACAAGCCCTGCAAATTCATATATATTCTGAAAACAAAAATAAGTTGATCATATCTCATACCCTCCATGAAAAAACCATCGTAAGCAATTTAAATTTGGATGAAGGGCTTAACAACCTAGTCAACAAATACAGACTCCTGAATGAAGATGAGGTGGAAATTTCAGATGATCGGGTGACCCGAAAAATAATCCTTCCACTAATCCAAAACCAATAGAATGAGCTTGCATTTTCCTAAACCGCCCCGCTATCAATATATTGGATTTTGGATCTCAATGCCATTTATTAGCTATTCATTATGCTACATATTATTTGGTGAACGCCTATTTTCTGAATGGACCATTTGGTTAATTTCGTATCCTATCATCTATGCGATCGGTTATTTTTCCTGGAGGTCTCATTATATTTATGATAATTATCTGATATCAAAATATCCAGGATTAGATCAAACACGCACCAGGGTGTTTCTAAAATTACCGATTAATCTTTTGGTAATGTCCCCTTCAGTGATCCTTATCATTTACGTTTTTCACTTTTTTCATATACAAGGCTATATAATTCAACAGGAAGACTTGAAATATGCGCTACTGGTTGGCCTGACAGTGAATGTATTGTTTGAATCCCTTTGGGAAGTGATCTATATTATTGAGAAATATAAAGAAGTAATTGAAGAAAAGGAATTTATCAAGCAACTGCAACTACAACAAGAATTTGATAACTTAAAACAGAAAGTTAATCCGCATTTTTTATTTAATTGCTTTAACACTTTGTCTTCATTGATATCTGAAGACAAGGATCAGGCTGAGAAATTTCTTGACGAATTGAGTAAAGTGTATCGCTATTTACTCAGAAATAATGAAAGCGGTATGAGTACCCTGGAGCAGGAGATTTTATTCATTCAATCATTTAACAAATTACTTAAAACAAGATTTGGACAGGCACTGGACATCCAAATGGAAATCAATCCAATTTACAAAGATTCTCAATTACCAACCTTATGCTTGCAACTATTGATCGAAAATGTAGTTAAACACAATATTGTCAGTCGGCAAATGCCCATGATTGTAAAAATATATACAGAGCCATCAGGTCGTATTGTGGTAGAAAATAAACTTCAAAAGAAACTCCACCCTGTAGATTCTACCGGAATTGGCTTATCCAATATCAAAGAAAAATACCGGCTACTAAATCGGGAGGATGTATTGATTGAAGAAGGTCCAGCCCAATTTAGGGTAAGTTTGCCTTTATTAGACTAAAGGGAATCTCTAAAATTGATAATTACAATTCATACCTTGATTTCCTCAATTCAATTTAGACAAATCCCGATTCAACGGAACTCAAACCAGTATGATCAATTCGCTGTGTACCTTTAACTTCTGTATTAAAAATTGTATAAAATCATGAAATTATTACTAATCGAAGATGAGGAACTTGCAGTAAAAAAGCTTCAAAAAACCTTGTTTTCGGTAGATCCTGATATTGAAATTGTTGGTACTGCGGATAGCATTGCCTCCTCGGTAGAATGGCTACAAAACAATCCAACGCCTGATCTGATCTTAATGGATATTGAATTGGCAGATGGACAAAGCTTTGAAATATTCAACCGGATTGAAGTGAAGAGCCCAGTTATTTTTACTACAAGCTATGATGAATATGCTTTAAAGGCTTTCAAAGTAAATAGTATCGATTACCTATTGAAACCCATCCAAAAGGATGATTTAGAATCAGCACTTGATAAATTTAAACATCTTAAAAAATCATATGCTGGTTCGTCAGAGTCCTCCTTAAATATGAATGTTTTAGTGAGAGAACTTCAATCCAGGCTTCAATCAAAACAGGAATTCAGAAAACGATTTCTGGTTAAACATGCCCAAAAACTGGTTTCTATTGATATTGACCAGATCGCTTATTTCTTTAGTGATGACCGACTCAATTTTTTTAAAACCTTTGATGATAAGAAATACCTGGTCGAATACAAATTAGATGAAATTGAAGAAATGATTGACCCATCTCAGTTTTTCAGAATTAACAGGGCTTACATAGTTTCAATAAAATCCATGGATCAAATCAATGACTATTTTGGAAACCGCCTGATCCTTGGCTTAAAACCAAAAAACGAAAAGGAAGCACTTGTAAGCCGCGAAAAAGTCACAGATTTTAAATTATGGATGGGCAAATAACACCATTGTTTTTCTGACATTCATTTCCTAAACGTCCACATATCTGGGCGGAATCAACCCATAAATAGCTAATCGACATTCTTGGCTTTGGTCTCTAGTCAATAGGACTTTAAATACTGGAAGGAGTTTGATTTTAAACCTTGATTAAGAAATTGATCATACCATCTAATCCTATGTATTCAGACTTTATATTTCTGAAAACCAAAAAAGGAATTCCAAATCAATTCAGTTTACATTTTCTTCAATTCATGTATAAGCAGCTGGTGTATAGCAAACAACCTGTTCATCTTTGCATCATCAAATTAAATTTAATACAATAATTAAATGGATACTTTAAATTCACCTATTCTCACTCCCGATCAACGGCTCCGTGTATTTATCAGTTCGACCTTACAAGAATTAGCTGAAGAGCGGGAGGCTGCAAGAAAAGCTATTCAAGAAATTCATTTAACACCGGTTATGTTTGAATTGGGAGCCAGGCCTCATGCTCCGAGAAATTTATATCGCGAGTACCTCGCTCAAAGTCAGATTTTTGTTGGAATCTATTGGGATCGGTACGGTTGGGTTGCACCTGAAGAATCCATTTCTGGATTGGAAGATGAATACCAACTTTCTGGCGATATGCCCAAATTAATTTATATAAAAAAATCTGCAGGTCAGCGGGAAAATCGCTTGTCAGCATTACTGCAAAAAATTCAACGGGACGATAAAGTTTCATACAAATCATTTTCTGAGCCTGAAGAGTTAGAACAATTAATTATAAATGATTTAGCTGTATTATTAACTGAGCGCTTTAATTTGAGTTTACATCGAAATCTCACAGATGCTAAATTATTTCACTTGTTACCAGCTGCTCCAAATCAATTAATCGGCCGCGAAAAATGCCTCAATCACATCACCCATCTATTAGAAAAACCATCCATTCGATTGATTACTTTATTTGGTCCAGGAGGTATAGGCAAAACCCGTTTGGCGATCGAAAGTGCCAGAAAATCTGAAAGTTCATTTAAAGATGGAATTGCTTTTATTGCATTGGCTCCGGTGAGGGATCCATTACTTGCCGCTGAAACCATTTGTTACAATCTGGGCATCAAAGTATCTGCCGGAAATACCTTAGAAAGTTTGAAGTTTTTTTTACAGGATAAAAATTTACTCCTAGTACTAGACAATTTTGAACAAATCACAGAAGCTGCGTCGATCATAGATGACTTATTATATGCAGCACCGCACATTAAAATTATGGTTACCAGTCGCGAACGATTGTCTCTTTCATTTGAACAGGTTGTTGCTGTTCCGCCTTTATCAGATAGCTTCACAAGTGAAAACGATCATCAAGCTGATGGCTTACCACCAGCTGTAGCATTATTTATTAACAGAGCACAAGCCATACAACCAGATTTTGAATTGACAGATTTCAATAAACCGGTGTTATTTCAAATATGCAAGCGCTTAGAAGGATTGCCGCTTGCTATTGAACTAGCTGCCGGTCAAATCAATGCTTTGAGTCCACAACTTCTTCTGAAAAAATTGGATCATCGTTTAGACATCTTAAAGGGAAATTTCAGAGATATCCCGGATAGACAAAAAACAATTCGCAATACGATTGAATGGAGTTTTGATTTACTTACTGAAAATGAACAGGAATTGCTGTTGCGGATTAGCTTATTTAATGCCGGTGCTTTGATGGAATCCATTGAATGGATGGGGGCAGATTTAAAAGACGATACCTTGGGACTATTGGATTCCTTACTAAATAAAAGCTTGCTTACAAAACAAGATGAAAACATGCAAGTGAGATTTCAGATGCTGGAAAGTGTTCGGGAATTTTCGCTTGAAAAACTCAGCGGACTGGGAAAGTTGGATGACTTAAAAATGCTTCAGGCTGATTACTATAGAACCGCATTGCATTCTTTTAAATTGCAAAAAAATAAAATTGATCAAAGTGAAGCCTTAGCGCTCTTGGAAAAAGAACATCCAAACATCCGCCAGGTGCTGGACTTTTTACTTGAACGAAATGAAGTTTCAAAATTAACTCAAATCGCATGGAATTTATGGCTGTTTTGGTGGGTAAATGCACATACCAAAGAAGCATACCATTGGTTGAGAAAAGCATGGGATCAGCAAAAACAAGGCAATTCACCTTTAGATGATAAGACGCTGTGCCTCCTGGTTGCCAATGTTGGAATCATGTCATTTTTACAAAGAGATTTTGAAAGCTATCATGCTACATTACAAAAGAATCTGGACTTGATTCAATTACAGGATGATGATGAACTCGTTGCAACCGCATTGTTGATTGCGGGTATCGTAGCAACCATTATAAAACAATACGAAATCGCAGACAAATATTTAAATTCCAGTTTAGAAAAGTATAAAAAAATTGGATTGACAACCGGTATAAGCTTAGCCTTGAGTGGCTTGGGACGTAATTCCATTTATATGGGAAATCGTTTGAAAGAAGCAAAGGAATATTACCAACAAAGCATCGAATTAGCAAAAAATGATCACAATGAGATTTCAGTGATAATTTGCCTTAGTGGATTTGCACTGGTCGAGGTAATGCAAAAAAATTCCAACGCTAAAAACTATTTAAGAGAAAGCATCTTGCTTAGTCAAAACTTACATTTTTATGAGGCATTGGCTTGGTCATTGGAAATTTGGGCCCTGGTCTCCATAAATGAAAATAAATTTGTCCATGCAGTTACATTATTAAGCGCCGTAGAACATTTAAGGGAAACTACTCAAATGCCTGTATGGGATGATTTACAGGCAATCATTACAGATGCCAAGAACAATATTAAACAGCAGATGCCTGCAGAACTATTTAATCAGGCATGGAATGAAGGAGCTCAAATGACAATTGACCAAATGATAAGTTTTGCTATGGAAAATTAGTTTATAAATCAAGACAATTTTAATAGTAATTTTACCGTCCCTTTTGAATTTATTTTAAATCCTTAAAATCTTATTAAAATGCCTTCAGTAAATATTTATTTGACTTTTGACGGGAACTGCAAACAAGCATTTGAATTTTACCAATCCGTTTTTGGTGGTGAATTTCCTTATGTAGGTACTTTTGGCGAAATGCCTGTACAGGAAAATATGCCTGCGATTCCTGACGATCAAAAAGACCGCATTATGCATATGTCTTTACCTATAGGAAATCATTCCGTTTTAATGGGAAGTGATACCGGTGGGGAATGGGCAAAATATTATCAGCCGGGTACTAATTTTTCTATTTCAGTTACTGCCGATAGTATGGAAGAAGCAGACCGTATTTACCAGGGCCTGTCTCAAGGTGGGATCCAGACGATGCCGATGAGTAAAACCTTTTGGGAATCTTATTTCGGAATGTTAACGGATGCTTTTGGGATCAACTGGCAGATAAGCTTTGAATTGGCAACTCACAAACAATTTGAGGATAACAACTCGTAGTATCCAATAAATCAAAAAAAAAATGCATCTAAAAATTAAACTTTAGATGCATTTTTTTATAATTATTTGAAATAAAGCTTCCTGGAAAGTTTTATTTTTTACGAATACTCTTTAATATTTCAACAGCTTCGTCTTCAGCAACCTGATCATTATCTGCAAACGTAATGGTTGCAAAAAAATTGGTGTCTGAATCGGGATCAATAAAACCCAAAACCAAAATCCGAACCCCTTCTTTATACCCCTCCACATAAGCACCTTTCAAGCCATTGAGTTCAATAACATCTACGTCATCCAACTGTTCGAGTTTTAAAGATTTTGCAATTTCAATCGTATAGGCTGTAATATTAGAATGATCCACCGTGTTATCATTAAATGGGAAAATACCAAATTCCATTCCATCACCAGAAGCTGTAAATTCATCTGCAGTATTCGTGACTTCTTTAAAATCTGATGCAAGGGTAAATACAATGTTGTAGTGTGACCATTCATAATCAAAGGCCTTTTGAGCTTTAGCAGATTGTATAAATCCACTTATCAGCAATACTAAAATTACAGAAATTGATTTTAACATGATAACTATTTAAAATGATTTAGAAAAAATCACAAGCAAATTTAGTACTTGTTGGTTAACTCAGCAAAAGTAGCAAAATATCCGAAGCCCAAAATGAATAAATAATATCTCCAGGTTCATTGAATGATGTGGCCTTTTATATAGGTTTCTACTAAGAAAATTAAATGTCCAGAATTCCCAGCTAGTCAATCCATCAACAGCCGTATTTTGTCTGCTACACTCCCCCATTCAAACATCCTAAATCCAGACTTGATTTTAGAAATGGCGTTTCCCGGAAATAGAATCTTTTGGCTAAACGCAAGCACTTGTTGATCTCTATTTATTATATAGTTCCTCTTTTGAATCTCTTCCGTAATAAAGGCATAATCCAAAGCAACTTTCCAGGCAGCATCTCTGGCAATATTCATAGAAAATCCGGCTATCGTATTTTCAAAATCGGAGGTGTTCATCCAACTGAAAAGCTTGCTAAATGGCCACATGGCATACAAATCAGTTTTAACACCATTCACTAATTCTGCCAATACGACATTAATCTTATCAAAATCATTTTTTAAACTATGGATTGCATCCCCGGGAGCTATCGTTGCCGCTGCAATTCCTAAATCCAAGCCAATGTGCGCATTCATCCCTAATAACAAATGCTCCAATACCATAGGCTTGTTGGATTTCGCAGAATCAAATGCAAATTTCCATGCCTCCGAACAAGTTTGATTGTTTTGATACTGCTCCCATGCGATTAGATACCGATTTGCAAATACGACATCAAGTTTCTCCATCCGGATCGAATCTTCAAAATAATGCTCGGTTAATTTATTGGCAACTTCCTGAGTTACCTTTCGATAGAGCGCTGCAAAATATGCTCCCCGATCCTCATTTTGGATCCCCTTTGAAATAATATCATCCAACTGAGCAATGACTTCTTGTATTGTGTTTGCTTGCATTAATTAAATGGATCTATTTGATATCCTAAAATTAATCTTTATAGCTAAATTCAAATAGCCTTATTTTAGAACTGGCTTTATTGATTTTCATTGAAGGATGAAATCCAAATGACTTCCACTACTACTTGATTGCTATAGGCCAGTTCATTTAATGCATTCAATTGCCTGGATTTTAAAATGAAAACCTGGATGTGTTTACCAGATTGAATCAACTTACAATTTAAATCCAAAGTTTGAGAAGATCTTTTGTTTTCGAGAATTTGCTCCTGCATGATCTTACTTTCAATAAAACCGGAACCCGTATCAATAAGCAATTCAATACATTGAAAACCAACACGGTGTTCCTTGTTGATGGGCCGATAGTTATGATGTACGTTTAAAGATTCTAAGTGGAGCTGATTATCAATAACACAAACTGAATAAGCGTCCATTAAATGGTTTAAAGAAATGCTTGGCTTGCTAAACTTAAATCCTATAAATGATTTCCTTCCTCCTTCAGTTTTTAGTGCATTTATGGGATTGCGTTCTCCGCGTGGAGTAATCAAATCATGTGCTTTTACTTTATAGAGTGTTTTGACCAATCGATTTTTAAGATCTGGATCGGCATCTAATCCTAAAAATGCCCGAACACAAACCCTTATTTTCTTGGCGAATTGAGTAACAGTTTTAAATTCATTCATGTTCTCCCGGCACCGCTCAAATTTTAAATCTGTTTTCAAATGTTCAGCACTTGGTCCGGTTTTCCTTCTCACAAAATATTTTCCTTTGAGTTTATAAAAACTCAAGTTTTCCAAATTACCTACCAGCTTTATTAAACCCTCCTGTATTGCCATTTTGTTAGTAATTTAAACTTTGTTTCATATTAAATGGAATCGTGAAACAATAGAAATCTGTTTATCGCATTCGTTTTGTTTCTTTCTTTATTAAAGGAATTTCAATTTAATTTAGTTTCCATCGTGTCGCTTTTGGCGCATTTGCCGCCTCTCAATTGCTGCTCTTGTAATCCCAAATCGAAGATTAAAAGGTGAATAAAGCTATAGTATACTTTAAAGCTTAAAATCAGCATTTCAAAATAGTAGATATCTTACTGATTTCTTACTGCTGACTTACGGATGCCTTTGGGATGACTTTATGATGACCTTCAGATGACCATGGGATGAAGAACGGATAACTATTGGATGATTCAATAATTACTCATTTACGAACAATAAATCATTGCTGCTTCGAATCAAAACATTTATCCCTGAACTGAAATCCAGAGTGGCTTAAATTAGTGGCTATTTTCAGGCAGTATTTTCTTCCTCAAATTTTCTTAGTTTATCTTTGTGCACTTGAGCCATAAAAAAGAATTAGTGATCATTGGAGGAGGAGCAGCCGGATTTATGGCTGCCATCCAATGCGCGCAAAACAATCCAGGTATTGCAATAAGTATTTTGGAACAAGGTAAAGAAGTCCTTAGCAAGGTCAGGATTTCAGGTGGAGGGCGGTGCAATGTGACCCATGCATGCTTTGATGTTCACGAATTAGTAAACTATTATCCTCGGGGTTCAAAGGAACTCATTTCTCCTTTTTATAAGTTTAATTGCCAACATACCATAGACTTTTTTGAAAGCCGGGGCGTTAAACTCAAGACCGAAGCAGATGGAAGAATGTTTCCGGTATCTGATGATTCATTAAGCATACTAGAATGTTTAAAAAGAGAAGCATTGAAATTGAATATAAAAATTATCCTTCATGCCAAAGTTTTAAAAATTCAAAAACCAGATAAATTTATTATATCCTTTAATGATCAACAGCTAGATGCAGACTACTTAATGATTGCCAGTGGAAGCAATAAAACAATATGGAATGAAATAAGTAAGCTGAATCACCAGATTATTGAACCTGTTCCTAGTTTATTCACTTTTAATTCAAAACATACCCTGTTTCGAAATTTATCGGGCATTTCATTAAATAACACACTGATAAAAATCAAAGACACAGAATTTGAGGCACAGGGTATCACCTTGATCACCCATCTTGGATTAAGCGGTCCGTGTATTTTAAAGCTATCCGCTTTTGCTGCCCGACATCTTGCACAGCAAAATTATAATTTTACAATTAGTATCAATTGGATAAATCAAACCAGGCAGGAAATACTAAGTGAATTAAATTCAATTAAACTATTACAAGCTAAAAAATCAATCGCAAATTATTCTCCTTTCAAACTGCCCAATCGTTTTTGGAATAATGTATTAATTGAATTAAATTTAAATACTGAAAAGCAATGGGCCCAATTAAATAAACTGGAAATTCAATCCATGGTCGATCTCCTGGCTGCATGTGAAATTCCTATTTTTAGTAAGAATACCAACAAAGATGAATTTGTGACGGCCGGAGGGATTTCACTCGCAGAAATTGATTTTAAAACCATGCAAAGTAAAATCGTACCAGGCCTTTATATCGTTGGAGAAGCATTAAATATTGATGCATTAACGGGCGGCTTTAACTTCCAGGCAGCGTGGACAACAGGATTTATAGCGGGAACAGCCATCGCAAAATCAGCGTCCAATTAAATAGGACATAATCCCTTAATTGTCATTACAATTTTAGGTCAAATAAATTCCTGGTTTGCATTCACCAATTCACTACAATTTAAACAATTTGAATGCATGCGTCCATTGATTCCTTATAAACCCGGGTGCACACCATAATTGGCAAAGGGCTTCTATTGGACGCGCTGCCTCTACCCCACCCATGTCTTCTGATTCCCAGCCGAAACTTGTCAGGATACTGGCCACTTGTTCTTTTGCGCTGGAATCATTGCCACAGATAAACATGGTTGGTGCTCCTTGAGAGAATTTAGGTTTATACATAAAGCTATTGCCTACGCTGTTAAATGCTTTGACAAATTTGGTATCTGGAAAACTATTTTGAAGCTGTTCCATCAATGAATCATTGGCATTTGTAAAATAACGAATGACTCCGTGGTCATGCACTGGAAAACCATTGTCAGCATGTATGATTGGATTACAAGCATCTATGACAATTTTGTTCTTAAGTGCCTCTTTTCCTGCAAGATTTAAAACTTCCATTGCACTGCTTCCCTTTACAGCCAAAACCAACAAATCACTTTGCATACCTGCATCAGCATACGAGCAAACGGGTATTCCTGGATTGGCATCCTTCCATGGTGTCAAACCGTCCTTTGAAGGATTTCGAGTTGCTAAAACGACTTCATGATTTTCACTTTTAAAGGCAGCAGCTAATACCTGCCCCACAGCTCCACTTCCTAAAATTCCTATTTTCATACTGTTTTATTTTTAAAAACAGGATATTGATGGAATGGTTTGATTTTTTTTAAATTTAATAGATGATTGGCAACCTGGTGCCTTTAAATAATGGATAAGTGCCAGGTTTTAGATGAAAAGAACTTCTGATTTTATTACAATGATAAAAGTATTGTGAATGCTTTAAAACTTTTATTTATTGTGCATTATACCACAGCCTATAGCCTATAGACCATAGACTATACCTAGTTTCTTTCTATCGAATCAAAGTAACATCCCCGGAAAGAATATGCAGCTCCCCTTCTGAATCGATCCACTCCACGGTACAAACAAAAACAGCAGGATTTGATTTTTGATTTCTGAAATTTCCATCCCATCCATACGATACATCATTTGGTGGAAAATTCTTTAACTCATAAAGCAATTGACCCCATCGATCGTATAGTCGGAGTCGCTGAATTTCTTTGATCTCAGGAGTAGAAAATACGGTGAATCGGTCATTGACTCCATCTCCATTTGGAGTAAATACATTGGGTATAAATACATCCCCTCGCTTTCTGATTTGCAGTAGCAAAACATATAAAGAATCACAGCCATTTACGGTTTGATAGCGTGATTGATATATTCCAGCTTGATCATAGATGCTATTGGTTATCTTCCAAAAGTACCTGCCCAATGCACTGACTGTATCCGTAATTTGAAATTGAGGATCAATGGTCAGATTTAAACGAATCACTGAATCACATCCTGCTTTGGTCTGGAGATTTAATTGATAATCACCACTGGTCTGATATGTTTTATTGGCTGGAAACCAATAGTACGAATCACATTGTCTTTGGGTATCCCGGAGTTCGTAATTCGGAGAAACGGTAAGCCCCAACATAACGATGGAATCACAACCCAGATGATTTACCAAAGTATCAGCGTATAATCCACTTTTAAAATACCGTTGCCCATTGATGGGCCAGGTATAGTGATTGCAAGATTGAATACGAAGGGTATCGCTGCTTGAATTTAAAATGGTTAAATGAATTACCCGGATTGAATCACAGTTGTTCTCGTTTTTTAATAAACTCAAATAATCACCACTTTTAAAATAGACACTGTCGTTGACTGCCCATCGATAGGATCCACAACTGCTAATCGTTTCTTCAATTCGATCTTCATTTAGAATTTCGAGATTTAATACAATGATGGAATCACATCCATGTGCCGTCAACAGCGTATCTTTATAAACACCAGTTTGATAAAATGTATTTCCATTTACAGGCCATAAATACTTACTGCATTTGCTTACAGAAATTTGGTGAATCGATGCATCCAATATCTTAAGGTTTAAGCTTACAACCGAATCGCAACCCTGAGAGTTCATGAGGGTATCTCTGTAAACACCGCTTTGAGTGTAAACAGTTCCTGTTAATGGCCAGGTATAAGATTTACAGGCTTCAACATCCATCGTGTGATATCCTGTATTCAGTATTTTTAAATTCAAGACCAGGATACTATCACACCCTTGTTGATTGATCAACGTATCGTAGTAGATTCCACTTTTTGTATAAGTCTGTCCATTGACCTGCCATTTATAAAATTCGCAGGCCGATTCTTGTAATTGGATTTCAGAACTTTTGTGGATGACCAGCTCTAAAGTTGCTATACTATCACATCCATTTGAATCAACCAGTTGATTTGTAAAAATTCCGCTTTCCGTATAAATGGAATCCTGCCAATTAAAATGATCGCAACTGCTGTATTTTTTAAAGCCATGCGGAATGGAATCAAGAACCACAGAAACCGGGGCTGATTCCTGGTATTCGCCACAGGCCAATAATCCACGGACTTGATACAAGCCAGCTTGAGTAGCAATAAAAAAACTATCCGCTGCTCCTGCAATGGGATTCCCATTTAAATACCATTGATACTGACTGCTGGCACTATTCGTTGACAAGCGTGCAGATCGAACCGGACAGGGACCATTCTTTATATACAACACATTGGGTACGGTAGGCTGATCGATCAGATTTGAAAATGTTGCAGACATCGAAAATCCTCCACCTATCTGAATGATGGCAACATATAATTTTACAGCACTTGAAATAGATATGGTTGGTGGATTATTAACCTGACTGCTATTGAAATTTATCATGTACCAGTTGCTGGTACCGATTTGTCTTCGTTTCGCAACAATACTTTCAAGATCTTTTCCATTAAAATCAACCCGAGCATTTACATCTTCCAGGAGTATGTAACAAAAGTAAGGGAGGTCATTGCTTCGATATGCTTTGAAACTGGAGGTTTCAACAAAGTTAGAACCATTGCAAGGGGAAGAAACCGGAAAACTGGTTGAGACATCCACTTCACAAGATTGAGCCGATCCGGTAAATACAGCTAATTTATCATCACTTCGAACTTCTGCAACTGAAAAGGGAGCAACACCGTCTCCATTTGATATGGTTAAAAAGTTTCCGGCAAGAGCAAGCAACACATTTGAAGTCGATAAAAAAGTACCTGTTGCATTATAGCGATTGATGGTTAAAACGGTACTGTCTTTTGTTGCTACAATGCTTGATTGTTCGCTAATCGCATTCCCTTGGGTTCGAACTATAAAATAGCGTGTACCCAAACTTGCTGTAGGTGGGATTTGATCGAAGGTACCATCTCCACATCCTCCGGGAGCATCCATAAAGGCACTTGTATTCATCACGCAAGGTTTGCTTGCTTCGACCAAAGAACCTATTGCGCTTCTGAACAAATAACTCTCACCAGCTTGAAGATTGACTGTCGCAGTTCCATTTATTGAAATACTGGTTTGATCGTAAAGCGCCATGATCGTATAAATCGGAAGTTCAGATGGCAAAGGCCCATCGCGGTAATAACCCACCCTGAACGAAAGTCCGATCCCCGGATCCCCTAAACTGGTAAGGGATGCATTTCCTTTGATGAATGCATCAGTACCCAATTGGTCTGAAGCAATGTTGCGAAGATTCACAGAAAACAGATGATCACTTTTTAAAATCATTCCGGCACCAGAAAGTATTGTTTGCAAAGGATGTCTGTTAAATCCACTGAAATTACCCGGAGGTCTGAAAATTGCCGGAGCGCCCACCTTCGCAGTCAGCGTAGTCAAATAGGTCCCATCGCTTTTGCGAACATCTATGGAAATCAAACTATCTGAGGGTGTAGCAATGATGATTTCATTGGCACTGTGCCAGTATTGCCAGGGCGCTGGCGCAATGTAATGCACCCTATAATATTGTGACTGGGCATTAAATGATCCAATGCACAGACACAGCAGGATGAACCTGCGAACAATAAGCCGGTCTAGTTTAGTATCCAAAAATTAGTTTTGATACCTTGTAAATATACATGATAATGCTATAATTATTCCAATTTTGACTGTCTAGGCCATAACTGTTATTTTGAATCTTATTAAATAAAAGAAATTAAAAATGTAAGATTAAATTCAGTTTGGTGGAGCTAAATTAAAATTGAAATTTAAAATCAATTTTTAGATGACCACCTAAAAGATTTTAAATTAAAATGCAGCAAGAAATTATTTACTAAATGAATTGCAATAAACTAATTTTATGGCTGCTTAAATTTATTAATTCATTTTAATAAGCTTCAATCCCATCGATATAAATGCAAACTAAAGAAACCGAAACGGTATGTCCGCCAAATCTGGAAGCATGGAGGCAGTGGTTGCAAGATAATCACAGTATAAAGCAATCCGTTTGGTTGGTTTATTATAAAAAGAATTCACCACAAGCCAATTATAGTCTGAGCGATGCAGTTGATGAAGCCCTTTGTTTTGGTTGGATCGACAGCAAGTCAAAATCCTTAGATGAAGAAAAAATCATGCAGTTTTTCAGTCGGAGAAAGCCAAACGGAACCTGGTCAAAAATCAACAAAGAAAAAATCAAACAACTTATCGAAACCAATCGCATGGCAGCAGCCGGACTTGAAGCAATAGAAAAAGCAAAACTCAATGGATCCTGGACCTTATTGGATGAAGTAGAAGAATTAATCATTCCAAAGGACCTGGAAAAAGCATTCCAATCGATGCCTGGTTCAAAAGCCTTTTTTACAAGCTTAAGTAAATCTGTTAAAAAATCCATGCTTCAGTGGTTGGTCCTTGCAAAGACTGAAAAAACAAGAGAAAAAAGAATTCATGAAATTGCAAGCTGCGCGCATCAAAAAGTGAAACCTAGTACGTTTAGGTAAATAATTCGAAAGACAATAAATAATTAGTATTGATTTGCGCTAAATTATTTATAGGACCAGTTCGCCATGCTCTTTTTCTTTAGTTGTTTCTTTTCGTATCCGATGTATATTTCGGGTTTGTTCAAATGGCTTTCTTTTTTTACCGTATCTGTTTGGCAAGTTGCAAGGTTTCTCTATTAAGCTGCTTCTCAATCGGGTTTATAGAATTATCAAATACGTAGGTTTTTTGAAATTCCATTCGGGTTGGTTCGACTGATTTAGAGTGTGGATTGGATGGGTAAAAGCCTAAATACAAAGTTTACCTGTTTTATGAAATTGCACTATGTTTTAATATAAATTGATTGTCATTTGAGGAATGTATTTATTGGTCCTTGCCTGTTTTAAATCCTATTTGCTTGCGCTCTTTCTGTTCTGTTGCCATCTTATCCTTACCCATAAGGTAGTTTATTACTTTATATATATCTGGAAATTTGCCTTCTACTTCTTTTAATCGATCACTTAATTCCTGATATGTCAATGCATATTTTCGTATCATTACAAAGGT
This sequence comes from Saprospiraceae bacterium, assembly GCA_016714025.1. Taxonomy (NCBI): domain Bacteria; kingdom Pseudomonadati; phylum Bacteroidota; class Saprospiria; order Saprospirales; family Saprospiraceae; species Saprospiraceae bacterium. Next base: position 274,091 of record JADJOB010000001.1, read on the forward strand.
TCTCATAATTGCAATGTTTACCCCAATTGCTTTTTCAGAATTTAATATACCGCTTAACATGGCCAGTCCTTGTTCTGTAAATGCATAAGGGGTTGCAATAATATTCCGTTTCTTTTGGGATGCGGTAACAATTTGTGACCCCTTCGGCTTATCATCTTTTGATGCGGTAACAATTTGTGACCGCATAATTTCCCATTCATTTGTAGTTAAACGAAACATAAAATCAAATGGAAATCGTTTAATATTTCTTTTTACAGCTTGATTTAAAGCTTTAGTTTCCACTTCATAGAGTTCTGCAAGGTCAAAATCTAACATTACCTTTTGTCCTCTAATTTCATAAATTCTTTTTTGAATAACTTGTAATTCCATTTGCTTTAAATGTTTAAAAATAAGTGATCGATGTCGGTTGTTCTTATTCTCGCAAACCTTTGCGAGAAATTTGAGGCTCTAAGGGTCCCCCTTTCAATTTCCTTAAGGTGCCAATTCCCTTAATAGGCAATTAGCGTAAGCGTAATTGAAATTCCACTTTTAAAATATGTACAAATTAAATATTTTTACAAAATAAAAATAATAACAATAAATGGTTAGAATAATTTTGCAAATACTCTTGAGTAATTTTTAAACGATGTGATAATTGAATCTTTAATTGAGATTTGATGGATTAACTCCATTGAAACCGAATCTATATAATTGACCTGCCATTTGGTAATAAAATGCGGTAATTTTAATGAATCTTTTAACACATCCGAATCTGGATAAAAAGAAATAATTCCATCAAGTTCATTAAAACTAAATTCTCCCTCAGTGGTAGTATAGCCGAGAATAATATTTTCATCAGTTACCTTATAGGAACCATCAATGTTGAATGTATACCTAACAGTAGGAGTATTAGTTAAAGTTGAATCGGTAAATATACTTTTGAAAGAAACAGTGTCAATCCAAGTTCCATAAATGAAATTACCAATTGGAATTTGTTTCTTAGGTACATCATTTATATAACAGGATGCAAATGTTAAGCAGGTGGCGAAGCAAAATAGTATTTTCAATTTTTGTTAGATTTAACAATTTTAATAATTGTATTAATTTCGCTATTAGACAATTTTAATAGATAAATACCTTGATTAATATTTTGAAGACAAATCTTCCTATTTTCATTTAAGAAATCCGACTGTACTATTTGACCCGACAAATTTATAATTTGGCAAGAATATATCTCCTTCGCTTTCAAATTGTTAATTTCGAAACAATCATAAATTGGATTCGGTTTTACAAATATAGGTTTTACATTGCTATTAATATAGCAATCATTTTTTTATCTTCTGAATAATTTTGTATCATTTAGTGAAAGTAATTATAATTACCAAACTGTCAGTTGAAATTCTATTAAAATGAAAATTTTCAATTATTGAAGTATTAATTGGATTGAATAGAACACGCTTATTTTCCTTTTGATTCTCAAGCTGAACCATTTCTTCCCGCTTACGATTTTCGTAGCTGTGATTTGCACAGTTATCGGAACATAATGCAGTTACTGTTGGCTTTGCGATAAAATTCTCACCACAATACTGACAGGTCTTCTCCAGGCGAATATTACTACTCATTGTTGTAGTTCTTTGTAGCTTGATACAGCTGTATATAGCAGAATGTAGCTCAATGTAGCGTGATCTCCCATTTCTTGATTTTTTGTTGCCCGGCAACAATGAGTATACAAGTTTAGGCAACAAATTGGCAACAAAACTAAGTATAAAAGAGACAAACCAGGATGAGGAAGAGCAGATTTATTTTATATAGTGTTGAAAATCAAATGAATAACAAACAAGAGAAAACGAATTACTTTCCAATACAAAACTTGCCAAAAATGGTTCCCAAAATTTCATCGTTGGTAATCTCCCCACTGATTTCAGCTAAATGATATAGCGCATGTCGAATGTATTGAGCCAGCAATTCACTTTGCAATCCGGATTGCATGCCATGAATGGCTGCTTCAATCTGTTGAATGGATTTTTGAAGTGCATCCTGGTGTCTTGCATTTATTGCAATGCTGTCATCTTGAATTTTCGAATCTCCTAAAACCAATTGATACAATTGGGTTTTGATGTATTCTAAATTCATTTTGTTTTTTGCCGAACAGGGTATGATTTGATTCTTGCTCAGGAATTGATTTACATAGTGCTCATAATCTACTCCGGGATTCAAATCCATTTTATTTGCAATCACTAAAAGCTGTTGCCCTGCTTGTTTTAATTTTTCAAGATCTTCCCAGAGTTGTTCTTTACTGGTTTCGATTACGTCAAATACATAAACCAAAACACTGGATTCTTTTATCTTTTCCAAACTTCGCTCAACACCCATCTTTTCAATCTGATCTTGTGCTTCACGAAGTCCGGCTGTATCTATCAATCGAAATAAAATTCCATTGATATTGAGTGGTTCTTCAATCGTATCTCTGGTTGTTCCTGCAATTTCTGATACGATGGCGCGCTCTTCTTGCAATAAGGCATTCAGTAAAGTTGATTTCCCTGCATTGGGTCGACCAGCTATTACAGTTTTAACACCTTGCTTTACCGCATTGCCTAAATTAAAACTGGCGTACAATTTTAAAATATGATCTTGCACTTTTATTAATAAAGATTCCAGGTTTTTACGATCGGCAAACTCAACATCCTCTTCTGAAAAATCCAATTCCAATTCCAACAAACTGATAAAATGCAAGAGCTCTGATCGCAATTCCTGAATTTCATTTTTGATTCCACCTTTTAATTGACTGATAGCCAATTGTTGTGCAGCTTGGGTTTCTGATGCAATTAAATCTGCAACGGCTTCTGCCTGGGATAAATCCATTTTTCCATTTAAAAATGCACGCATAGTAAATTCTCCGGCTTTTGCAGGCACAGCTCCCGCAACCAATATGCTATTTAAAACGGATTGGAGGATGTAAGTCGAACCATGACAAGAAATTTCAACCAGGTCTTCGCCTGTATAAGAATGGGGGGATCTAAACAACGTCACCAGGACCTCGTCCAAAACCTGCCCGCTTGCATCTGTAATTTTACCAAAATGAACCGTATTTGCTGCTACCTTCAACAGATCCTTTCCTTTAAATAGCCGGGAAACCAATAAAATACTGTCCGACCCGGAAACCCGAATCAATCCAATGGCTCCCGTTCCCGGAGCAGTAGCTATTGCGGCTATGGTAGTTTTTTGCAAGGGTGGAATTTATTAGCGCAAAACTATGTTTATTGTATTGGATTGTCTTTTCATCCTAAACCCAAATTTTTCAGTTAACTTTCTATTACGAGCCAAAATTCCTTCAAAATCAAGCACTTACTCATATTTTTATCCTCAACATAATAATGACTATGCCTGCAGTAAAAATATTCCGTGAGCACTTGATTTTATTGGCCTTTTGACTCTCACTACGAAACTTAACTGAAAAATTTGGGTTAAAAATAATTATTTTCGCGAAAAAGCAGCTTATATGGCAACTATGGACGTACTTAAAGAGACAGGTAAAAAATGGTGGAAATGGACGAAACGGATTATACTGCTCCTGTTACTCATTGGATTGGCTTTCTTACTGTTTATTTTATTTGCAAATTATAGCGAAGGATCGCGTACAGGATTTGTCACCAAAATAAGTCACAAAGGCTTTGTATTCAAAACATATGAAGGTGAATTAAATTTTGGCTTTTTCTCCGGTTCGGCAAACAATGGAAAACCTGCTGACAATGTCTGGTATTTTTCAGTGATTAATTCCGAGGTGGCGCGTCAGGTCGAGGAAGCTTCAAAAGCTGGAAGCAAAGTGACTTTACACTATAAAGAGAAATATCTTAAAATTGCATTTCGGGGAGAAACTACCTATCTGGTTTATAAAGTAGAACCTGAATTTGTATCAAAACCCGCAGCCCCAATTCAAAACCAATGATAGGCTGTCCAGGATGCGAGATAAGCCAGTAATCCCATATAAATAAATTGGAAGATGGGCCAACGCTTTGTGCGCGTTTCTTTCCACATGACTGCAAACGTACTCATGCATTGCATTGCAAATGCATAAAACAAGATCAGGGAAATGGACGTCCGCCTGTCAAAAAATGGACTACCGTCTGCTCGTTTTTCCAATGCCATCCGATCTCTTAATAAAATTTCATCATCGTTGGAACCTAAACTGTAAATGGTAGACATCGTTCCCACAAAAACTTCGCGCGCTGCAAATGAAGTTAATAATGCAATGGAAATTTTCCAGTCAAATCCTAATGGTTCAACAACGGGTTCAATAAAACGTCCTGCTTTTCCTGCAAACGAATGTTCTAATTTCCTGGCTTCTATCTCCGATAAGGTTGCTAAAGAATCTCTGCCCAATGCATTGGATTCCATTCGAACGGTTTGCTCTACTTGTTCCAATTCTCCTTTCCACGAAAAACTAGACATAAACCATAAGATCACACTGATCAATAAAATAATTTTTCCAGCCTCAAATACAAAGCTCTTAACTTTCTCATAGACCACCATCAATACCTGTCGCATTTGAGGCAATCGGTAATCAGGCAATTGCATAGCCAACACACTGAGTTCATCTGACTTTACAAAATAGCGTATTACCAATGCCGTTAATAAAGCCATTACAATTCCCAAAGAGTACAAAGCCATAAATGCAACTCCCTGACTATTGAAAATACCCATCACTTCTTTATAGGGAACAATGAATCCAATTAAAGCCGTGTATACCGGAATTCTTGCCGAACAAGGAATCAATGGAATCACAAACATCGTTACCAAACGATCCCGTTGATTGTTGATGCTGCGCGTTGACATGATTGCAGGAATCGCACAAGCACCCCCACTGATGAGACCAACCACCGATCTGCCATTTAATCCTACTTTCTTTAACAGATGATCAAATAAATAAACCACCCGGGCCATATAGCCCAACTCCTCCATCCAACTGATTAGAAAAAATAAAATCGCAATCTGTGGAATAAAAACCATGACTCCACTTAAGCCGGGGATGAGTCCTTTGACAATTAATTGAGCAAACAATCCATCTCCCATCAATTCTCCCAAACTTCCTTGCAAGGAAGCGAAAGCAGATTCAATCCAATCCATAGGATAACTGGCCCAGGAAAAGATTGCCTGAAAAATAAAAAACATGATTACAGTGAAAATCGTAACTCCTAACAACGGTTGCGTTAATACCGAATCAATCTTATTGGTATTTTCTTTAGATCGGTTGCTTCTGTCAAATTGAACTAAAGAAACCCATTCATCTATTAAAACATAACGTTGCAGCGTTTCCTCAATTTGCAGTTTTAATGAATGTTCTTTTCCAAAATAATTGTTGATTCTGGACGATTGAATTTTTTGACCGTAATGTTTCCACAATAAATTATTGTAATCATTTTTAAATAAGGGATTCGGTTCAAATTTTTCAAGCTCATGTTCCGGAATTGTATAACTACTTTTATTCGAAATAAAAATATGAGCAAACTGAATGATACTTTGAATACGTTCTTTTAGTGTATCCAGATTCAAATGTGATTTTGAACTAACCGGAATGATGGGACATTTTAATTTTTGTTCTAATAGCAAAGTCCATTTTTCGATTAGGTCCGGTTCAGCTAAATCACAATTACTCAAACATACAATTACGGGAAATTCTAAATCTAAAATTTGAGTCAGCAACAGCAACTGTTTATCCAACAATAAGATATCCGCTATATAAATAATTGCATCCGGATGATTTTGGTCATTTATATCAATCAAAGCTTTGGTCAATACAAACTCATCGTAGGTATTGGAATGCAAACTATAGGCACCTGGAAAATCAATTAATTCAATTACAGATCCGTCAGGAGCATTAAATTTTCCGGATTTGGAATCCACCGTAACACCTGGATAGTTCCCAACTTTTTGTTTCAGACCGGTAAGCAGATTAAAAATGCTCGTCTTGCCGCTGTTTGGATTTCCTACTAAACCAACTTTATACAATTGCCCCTGCATCTGGTATTTGTTTTAATTCCAATCCAAACAATTCATCCTCGCGCAATGCAAAACGGCAACAATCGACCTCTACGTAAAAGGCACCTCCTAAGAGCGCTTTTCGTTTGATTTCCAATTCCTTTCCAGGATAGATTCCCAGGGCAATCAAGCGAGCTGCTAAAAAGGGATCTTTAAATCCAAGAATGAGGAATTTACCTTTGGGATAGAGCATAGTAGTTTGCAAAAGTAATGTCTGGGAGCCAAGGCTTAATTAAAATTTATATACTGCACTATATGTACTATTTATACATATAATATTATTTAATATAAAATAGAACCAACATTTTAATCTCATTTTCGAATTTAAAGCAGCAAATTGCCTTTAAATACGTTGTATAGAGAGTAGGTTCTTATGAATATAGCAATACCCATAAATCCATCTGAACAGGAGCTCATCCTGGCTTGCATCGATCGGCAATCCTGGGCTCAACAGCGGATTTATGAGGAAAACTATCGTTTGATGATGACTGTGTGTATGCGGTATTCAAATAGCTCAGATGATGCATTTGATATTTTACATGAAGGATTTTTGAAAGTTTTTACTAACATTCGCTCTTACGAACCAGGAACTTTATTGCAAGCCTGGATCCGAAGAATTATGGTAAATACTGCGATTGATTTTTACAGAAAAGAAACTCGTCGCACAACGACCGATTTGGATGAAGCCCGTACCTTGGCTTATTCACATACACATCCGGTGGACTCCATGGCAGCAGAAGAAGTGATGAAGGCCGTTCAAAAACTTCCTCCAATGTATCGATCGGTATTCAACATGTTTGTCATCGAAGGATATTCACATAGAGAAATTGCAGAAACACTAAATATAACAGAAAGCACGTCCAGATCTAATCTGGTGAAAGCACGCACTAAATTAAAGGAATTATTACATGGCAAAATCTGAAAAAGCTTTTGATCAAAATATAAAAGACATTCTGGAATCCTATTCCACGAATACGCCACCGGATTGGGGTTTTATGCAACAGAAAATGGATGCAGCAGATAGCGATTTAGAATTTGATCAAAAAATTAAACAGAGCTTCCAAAATTTGGAATTGGATTCTGAACAAATTAACTGGCAACATTTTGTAGCTAAGAAAAACAGGATGCTTGAACGAAGACGTCATATCATCCGGGCTCGTATGATTGAATCGCTTTTGTTTTTATTGTTACTGTGGACTTTGGATAATATTGGCCTTACCAATATTTTACCAATAAAAGAAAAACCAGCTGAATTAGTCGCCCCTATAGCTCAAAACAAAACAGAATCAATTCAAACAAATTCAGAATTGAATGCTGGGAACGAACATTTTTCTACTACCGCAAAGAGCAGTTCAAAAGTAAATAACTCAACTGCACTCCTACAAAGCAGAGATGCCAATCAATCAAAAGGTTTAATCCCAATTGCTGGTCGAAAAAAACAACAGACAAATCAAGTTCCTTCTAACAATACGCTTCCTGTATCCAATCCTTCAGTGAGTGCTTCAGCGAGTGCTTCTGGTAGTGTAAAGGAATCAATAGAATACAATCAAACTTCGAGTGCAAGTTCTTTAGAGAGCAATCAGGAAGTTGCTGCAATTGCATTACAAAACCCAGTTGCAATTCTGGAAAATTTAGAATATCTGCCTGTACTTCAAGCCGGCTTACCCCAAAACATGGATGCAATCGTATTAACAGATTTGCCTGAAGTGCTGAATGCATTACCAAATAAAATAATTCCAGTCGCATTAAAATCGACCTGGCTTATGATGCATACAGGGCTTATGTTAAATACCATTCAATCCCCTTCTTTCCTGGATTTTGGAAAAACCTACCAACACCAATTGCGTCCAGGAATTCAGACAGCCCTGAGTTTTGGTGTGGAAGCAAAAAAATGGATGATAGAAAGCGGACTTATTTACAGCCATTTGTCCTACCAACCCAATATGTCTGAAACCTTGGGCAGCTTTGAAAACGGTTATTATAAAATCAGATTTGATAAAATTCAATCCCACATTCTTTCGATTCCGGTATTGCTACACAGACAAGTTGTGCAGCGCAACCATTGGAGTGTGAGTGCAAAACTTGGCTTGTCCATCAGCGCTGCATTAAAAAATTATTTTACACTAGACACCATTACAAACTTATCCGGTACAGTCCATCAGGGAATTGCTTATGGGACTAAAGATAATTCAGTGCTCAGTACCCGTGTGCGCAATGATTCCAATCAAGGTTTATTGGATGGCGGAACATTCGGAGTGAATTCATTTGCCAATGTAGTTACAGGCATTCGGGTGAATCATCAATTGAATTCAAAACTAAATCTCTATTCTGAAATTGAATTAAATGCCATGTTGGGCCCTAAAAAAATTGGAGACACCCCAAATGGTTTTGGCCCGAATTCAGACCGGATCATTGCCACTAATTTTAATATTGGATTGGCTTTTAAATTGAAATAAGCAAAAATCAATTTTTATTTAATTTCACAAATTCCAGAATCTGCCTTTGATTCTCTGAAGAAATTAATACATAGTATTTTCCATTCCTTAAGTCCGAAGTTAGTTTACAGTTTAATTTATATGCTCCTGGTGTAAATTGGTAGTTTGTAAAAAATGATTGAAGTTTATTCCCACCTGAATCAACTAATTCAATGGAAAGTCTTTTGTCTTCATTCAACTTAAAATCCAATAAAAAATAATCAAGTACCGGATTTGGAAAAACACGGGCATCCTCCAATACAGAAACAGATTGTTCTGTATTAATTACAAGTCCAGATGTATATCTTGCGACAGCGAAATCTAAATTCGCAGCATTTTCGGCTTCACCGGCAATTACAATTTTACCATCTGCTTGCAGTGTTATCGCATAAGCAATGTCTTCACTCATCAAACTTCCCATCGGCGTAATGATAGTCCCATCTCCACTAAACGTTTTATCCAAAATGCCAGCATCCGTAAATCGTGCCAATCCAAAATCTGCATCGGTTGAAGGTTGAGCTGCTTCTCCAGTTACTAATATTTTCCCATCTGGCTGCAATGTCATTGCATATCCCTCATCAAAACGAGTTCCAATTGCTTGCACTGCGATGCCGTCCATACTAAAACTTTTATCTAAACTTCCATCTGTTAAAAAGCGTACCAATGCAAAGTCGTTGCCTGTATTATTAAATGTAAATCCTGAAACTACGATTTTTTGATCCTGTTGAACTGCAACAGAAAACGCTTGTTCCCAATTCGGACCTATGTCTGTGATCACTTTGCCATCCTGACTAAACGATGGATCTGGTTTTCCATCTGTCAATAAACGAACGATTGCAAAATCAGTATTAAAATCAGCTCCAGTATATCCTGTCAATACCAATTTACCATCAGCCTGAATGGCAATTGCTCGTCCGAAATCCGGACCAGCACCAATGTTTATGCTGGTTTTCCCATCTCCATCAAATGAAGTATCCAATAAGCCATTTTGCATCAAAACGGCAAGCGCAAACTCTTCCTGGCTATTTGTAATGGTACTGCCCACTAAATAAATTTTATCATTGTTGACCAACATAGAATAACAGAAATCATCGGTACCACTAAAATCTATTGTAGCCTTCCCATCACCACTAAACGAATTGACCAATTTACCATCCGCACTTAGCAGTACAATTGCAAAATCGGTTGAATTACCAACAGATGCAAAACCCGATATTAAAATCATCCCATTTGATAATATGACCACTGCCCTTGCTTCATCATTCCCACCGGCTATGTCTAGTATAAGTTTTCCATCCCCACTAAAGCTATTGTCTAAACTGCCATCGGAATTGTAACGGACAATTGCAAAATCAGTTGAGGCTCCATTTTCGGATGAACCAACAACGACTAGTTTACCATTTGGCTGACTTGCAACACCATAGGCATGATCATTTCCAGTACCTACTGCTGTAATAACTTTTCCATCCCCTGAAAATGTTTGATCCAACACACCCGCCTGGGTAAATCCAATCAATGATTGCAACAGGCAACAAAGCAGAAAAATGGTTTTCATTATTTAAACCTGTTACTTTTTTATAAAATGCGTAGCGGATAAAATTTTTCCAGATTTATTAAAGGTTTGTAATATATATGATCCGCTTATTAAATGACTAATATCTATCGTATCATAAAAATCGCATTCAAGAACATTTTTTCCACTCCGGTCAATGATTTCGCACTTACTAATTTCCTTCGTATGTTCACCAACTACATGAATTTTATCTGTAGCAGGATTAGGATATACATTAAATAAACGTTCATTAAAATCGCGATTGGCAACCGCTACATGATAACCATGGGCCAATGCATAATCTCCCGCTATTAATTTAGTAATGCGTACAAATCCTCTTTTATCAGTTGGATTTACAATCAATTTATTATAATCAGGGTATTCTTTCCAGGGTTCTGACCAGTCTTTTCTGTAAACTAAAATCAGACTGTCTTCTGACTTATACAAGATATCGTTATCAATACTTAGCGTATCAATTCCGTTGTATTCAATGCGCCCATCGATGGCCAGCTTGCCATGATTCACGGTGTGCACTTGCCAAAAATGATTGGTAGAAATTTTATCAATATTAATTGCTTTTCGGTTGGCATCCGGTCCAACCAGGTGATGAACAATATTTATATAGCTGCTATCACTCACCTCACCTACGTTAACGGTAATTGCCGTGTAGGGCAGATTGGCAGTTCCCGTTTTATTTATTATGGTATGACTTTGCAAGCTTGCCAGATTTAATTGCTGGTCTTCATTAATTAAAACGAATGACGGACTGTAACCATCCGGTAGCAATACATTAAATCCATAAGAGTCTCCGCTTACTTTTTGTTTTATGATTTGTTTTTCCAGATTTTGATTGTACATCGTAAATGTTAGTGGGACATCCCGGTACAAATGATTGGCATGATATGATTTTTGTTTTACCTGGATGTATGCATAATGCTGCCCGTTCATATCATATACTTTAAATGAATCGACGTAAAACGTGCAGTAACCAGGATTAAAAATATAATCGTCAAAATAAGCCGTCATATCAACGCCACTGTTTCGATTTAAAAAATCTCTGAATTCATAGGCATTCATGGATTTGCCGTTCAAACTATCGAAAATCATAGTACATACATTGCGGTAACGTTCATCGCCCAAATATCCACGCATGTTGTGAATCATGGCTGCCCCTTTACGGTAAGTGGTTGTTCCATAGGTTTGGTCATAGGGCATCGGTGATAAAGGAAGAAATCCACCATCATTTTTATGTGCATTAAACAAAATATTGGAAAGATTGGATTTTACAGTTTCAATAAACTCATCTTTTCCATAAGCTTTTTCAATAAACAAATGACTTGCATATTCAGCATTACCTTCTTTAATCCACATATCGCGTGCATCATCCAGTGTAGTTACATCGCCCCACCAATGATGTCCGTATTCATGGGCATATAATTTTTCGTTTTGAATTAATGTGCCGTTTTGAATTGTACTTACCGGATAAGCCACATTGGTTGGATGTTCCATGGCACCTTGTGTGGTAGCAACAAAACCAACCCGTTCGAAACGGTAAGCACCAAACCAATATTCAAAAGCATCAATGGCCGTACCTATTTTTGCAAAATTGGTTTTCATTTTCTCAAGATCGGGTGATTTAGAAATCAACTCGATCGGAATTTTAGTATTTAAACCCTGGTGTTCACTTTTAGCCACTGCATAATTGGCTGCTGCGATTCCTGATAAATAGGTCGTGATGGGCGTATTCATCCGATAATGTCTCTTGACTTGTTTGGTACCAACGGGCTCTTCCGAAATAAATGTGCCAACGCAATACGCTGGTTTATCAGAAGTAGATGTTACGATATAGTCATAGGTAGTTCGTTCAACAAAATTGTCAAAACATGGAAACCAAACCTTTCCAAAATTGGGAGGTGTTGTGGAAAGGCCAATACCTAAATTGTAAATGTAGTCATCAACAAAATAAAATCCACCCCATACAGGATCGCGAACGGGCATCCCATGATAATACACCACAATTTCATCTTCATGATTGATAGGAAGTGCACTGCCAAAGAAAGCCGTTATAAGATCATTCGCATAATTAAAGACAATTGGTAATCCGTGATACAAAATAGAATCAACTGTTAACTGTTTTAAATCCAATTGAATCCATTGGAGTTGATCCATCTTTGTTTTAAATCGAACGGTTGTGTTTGCTGTAATGCTTTTACCTGAATAATTACTGACGTCAATGGCAATGGCATAATTTAAAATATCAAAACTATCGCTACGCAAGTTAGAATTTAACATGGCTTGCAATTCCAGCTCACTGGGCTTTGAACGATATAGCTGATGTGCACTTGCATTGTGGCAAGGAATAAAATCATCTGGCTGAGCTGCAAGTACAAAACCAAGCAAAATAAATAAACAAGAATTTAATAATGTTTTCATATATCGATTAAGTATGAATGCGTGATAAAGGTTTAACAATAAAAATAATACCTGCAAGTACTAATAAACTTGCCAACAAAAAAGAAGCTCCCGGAAAATAGATCGCATGGCTGGTATTGGTAAAATACCCAAATAAATTTGTCATGAGCAGTGGGCCGATAATCGCAGTAAAACTCATCAGGCCCATCAATCCGCCTTGTAATTCTCCTTGAGCATTTTGAGGAACTTGATTGGAGATCAATCCTTGAATTGCAGGGCCGGACAATCCACTAAAAGAAAAAGGAACTGTAATTGCAAACATGGCCCATCCGGTGGGAGCAAATGCAAATGCCAGATAGCCAAACATGGCTATGATTAAAGCAAATAAAATGGATTGTTTGTTGCCTAATTTTGGAATAATGATTCGACTCAAACCACCTTGCACAATAGCTGCCATTAAACCCACAACTGATAATGAAATGCCAATCATTTTTGCATCCCATTTAAATTTTTCAATCGTATAAAAAGACCAGGTACTTTGCAATGCGTAATGCGCAACATAAACTAAAAACAAACTCAACAAAAAGCCTTTTACAATGGGATAACTAAACAATACCCTCAGGGTACCCAGTGGATTGGCACGTTTCCAATCAAAGGTTCTTCGGTTTTCAGGTTTTAAAGATTCTGGCAAAACGAATATTCCAAAAAGCATATTCAATAATGCCAAAACAGCGGACCCAAAAAATGGGACACGCAGGCCATAATTTCCTAATAGGGCACCAATAGCAGGACCAATGATAAAACCCAATCCAAAGGCTGCGCCGATTAATCCAAAATTTTGTGCACGCTTTTCTGGTGGACTTACATCGGCAATGAAGGAACCGGCAGTTGAAAAAGAAGAACCCGTAATTCCAGCAATGATCCGACCGATAAACAACCAGGTAATGCTTGGAGCAAATCCCTGGAGTAAATAGTCCAGCCCAAAACCAAATAAAGAAAAGAGCAATACCGGCCTCCGGCCAAACCGATCGCTTAAACCTCCCATAATGGGCGCAAATAAGAACAACATTAAGGAAAATGACGAACCCATATAGCCTGCAATCCGACTGGCATCGCTCAAATGGTAACCGGAAAGCTCTTGAATCAATTGTGGCAAGACCGGAATCACAATACCCAATCCGGTAACATCAATCAAAACTGTTAAAAAAATAAAACCAAGCGCCTTGTTAAGGGATTTTTGTTCCATTGCCATTCAATCGAATAAGGTCCGCTAAGATAATGAGATTATGTAAACGCAGGGAAGGGGCTGGAGGGCTGAAGGGCTGGAAGGCTGTTGGACTGTTGGACTGTTAGGGAGGAGGGTTATTGGTATGTTGAGCATTTTTGAATTTTTGACTACTGACTACTAATTGCTGACCACTGATTTTGGGGCTGGAGGGCTGAAGGGCTGAAGGACTGAAGGGGTTGGAAGGCTGTTAGACTGCTGGACTGTTAGACTGTTAGGGAGGAGGGTTATTGGTATGTTGAGCATTTTTGAATTTTTGACTACTGACTACTAATTGCTGACCACTGATTTTGGGGCTGGAGGACTGGAGGGCTGAAGGGCTGTTGGACTGATGGACTGTTGGACTGTTAGGGAGGAGGGCTGTTAAGCTTATAAGCTGTTAAGCTTTTGAGCTTGTTAGCTTATTAGCTTATTAGCTTATTAGCTTTTGGGCATTTTTGTTGAGATCTCATTGGGTGGCAGAAAATTGCATTTAAAATTAACATTATAGCATTTCAGGATTCCAGCATTGAAAAATTGCAGCATTGCAGCATTTCAAAATTGCAGCATTGAAAAATTGCAGCTTTGCAGCATTACAGTATTGCAGCATTTCAAAATTGCAGCATTGTAACATTTCCCTAAAGACTTCTTCTCTACAGACTATTCCCCTAGAATAAATATCTTCATTTTCAAACGATCCACTACCTGCTTTCCATAAAAGTAAGGTGTGGTCTTTTGTGCATTCGAAATTAATGTTTGCCTCCGATTTGGATTGGTGGTGACCATTTGCAATCCCTCCAAAATAGCTTGTTCTTCCTTAGAACAAATTAATTGCGCGCAATCATAGCTACGAATAAATTCTGCAAGAAAAACATCGCCTGGAATATGTGCAACAATTGGAACTCCGGAAAGTAAAAAAGGCAGCATGCGTGTTGGAAAAATGGTCTGGTATTCGATATCTGAATAGGCTCCTTCAAATCCATGAGTTAATAAGCAGGCATCGTAATTTTGAAGAACGTTATCAACAAGTTCTTGATTTACATATCCCTTGTAATGAATTCCCAATTCATCTAAATCCAGATTCCATTTATATTTAAAAATTGGTTTTTGAGTTGAGGTATAAATGTCTAATTGATACAACTCCGGATATTTTGAAAGCAGCTGCAGCAAGCGGCTGGTAGCTTCCATATTGGAATGGTTGAACGTACCAATTAAAACCAATTTGTAGGGAGGATTTTGATTAAAGGATTTTTGAACGGTTCGATGGGGATATTCATTAAACGTATGAGGCAATACATCAAACTTTTCTTTCCATTGCGGATAGGTCTTGCTGTAATAGCTTTGCATCCCGGTGCTCATGGTGAATATAATTCTTGATGAATTAAAAACTGTATTCTGAATCTTCTTTGCAATCCATTTTGAAATGCCGGAACGATTTTCTACCAAGGTGTTGTGAAAATAGGAATAGAATGGAAGCTTAAAATAGGTGGCTGCAAATTTTGATGCTATCAAATAATACGGATCCGGAAAGCATGCTAATACAGCTGTTGGCTTTTGGTTTCGAATCAGTCGAATTAATTGATAGAGAACAATAGGAAACAACAACCATCGAAACAAAACAAAATACCGGTCCCCATGTCCTTTCCAATTAATTTCAGAAAAGAAATAATGGTATTTAATCTCATCATAAACAGCCGATTTTTTAAAAAACGATTTCGTGCCACCGGCTATAATAATTTCTTCCGGTTTAAATTGTTTGGCGAGTTGATGCGTGATATACGAGCTTCCTCCTGACAAGGGTGGAATAGCCCAGGAAACAATTAATAATTTAGAATCCGATGTCAATGCAATCGGGTTTTCCAGGATAATACAATTTCTTCGTTGATGGTTTCAAGGGATTTACTGATATCCCAGGATGGATAATGCATTTTCATTTTACTTAAATCTGAAATGTAACAAATGTGATCTCCTTCGCGATTTTTTTCATTATAAACATAGTTCATTTTCTTGCCGGAAATTGATTCAACGATTTCAAATGCTTCTAAAATTGAACAAGCATTTTGTCTGCCACCTCCGATATTATAAACTTCTGCTACCCGTGGGTTTTGGAAAAATTGTTCGATGAAGCGTGCGACATCAAAGGCATGAATGTTATCTCGTACTTGCTTGCCTTTATATCCAAATATCGTGTATACTTTTTCTGTTAAATTGACCTGGACGAGATAACTTAAAAAACCATGCAGTTCGACACCGCTGTGATTGGGACCCGTCAAACATCCGCCGCGCAATACGCAGGACCGCAATCCAAAATAACGGCCGTATTCCTGTACAAGAATATCGGCAGCCAGTTTGGAAGCTCCGAATAGGGAATGTTTGGATTGGTCGATGGTAAAGTCTTCGCGAATCCCTTGAAAATACGCTGGATCAGCAAAATCAAATCTGCTTTCTTTTTCTATCAAATTCAATGCATTGGGTGCATCCCCATACACTTTATTGGTTGACATATATACAAATACTACCTCCGGACAAAACCGGCGACAGGCTTCCAATAGATTGAGGCTTGCATTGGCATTGACATCAAAATCGTCAAAAACCCGGGTAGCTGCCAGGTCATGGCTGGGTTGTGCGGCCGCATGGACGATAAAATCCGGCTGAATTTGCTGGATCAGTTCCAGGACTTTTTGTCGCTCCCTAAGATCCAATTCGATGTGTTTGAAGTGTTTGCAATGGGCTTCCAATTGCTTTTGATTCCAGCGGGTATCCCCTTTGGGGCCAAAAAAATCAGCCCGCATGTTGTTATCCACCCCAAACAACTCCCAACCCATTTGGTCAAAATATCGGACCACTTCAGAGCCTATTAAACCAGAGGAACCTGTAACAAGTAATTTGGGCATAGCGAATGAAAAACTAATATATAAACTTATGAATTACAAGCGCAAAAGTATTAAATATTTTAGGAATCTTTATTACCCTAACCAGCCTTGATGAGTGACCCTTGCGCTCAAAGTTCAATAAGCTAACAGAACATTATTTCCAAAAAATAAAAAAAGCCTATGTAAAAATTTACAGGAGCTTTTGTAGTCGGGGCACCAGGATTCCATGTCCTGCATAGCAGGAGAACCTGGGGACCCTGGCGCCTTTGGCGCCATACGCTAACAGATCATTATTTTCTCCCCAAAAAAAAAGGCCTTTTGATTTCTCAAAAGACCTTTTATTGTCGGGGCACCAGGATTCGAACCTGGGACCCCCTGCTCCCAAAGCAGGTACGCTAACCGGACTGCGCTACGCCCCGAATATATTTGGCTGCAAAGAATTTAACTTCTTTTGCATTTCTGTATGAGCCCAATAACATCATTGATGTTTTATTCTTATTTGTAAAAAATACACTTTACAAACTACATTAAGAATCTTCATTCCTCCATGTTAAAATACACACCCATGCAGTTTTTGCGGAGGGGGAGGGATTCGAACCCTCGGTACCCCTTTCGAGGTACGACGGTTTAGCAAACCGTTGGTTTCAGCCACTCACCCACCTCTCCGAAACGCACCTGATTTATTTGCCGGTTTGCTAACTCCTGCTGGTCAGGCTCGTATTCAAAAGAGACATTTCCCTTTTGGGCTCGCAAAAATAGGAATTCTATTTAAATCGTTGGCTTTTCTGGATTTTCTTTTCAATATTCTCTGCTCTTTCTCTGAAAATAAGGTCAGAATCTATTAAATACTTTGCCATGTTACAGGAATAAAGCACCGTCGCATGGTCTTTTCCCCCAAAATACTCCCCAATTTGCTTCAAAGACTTCTGGGTGTATTGTTTGGTAAAATACATGGCTGTCTGCCTTGCCATCACGATTTGTCGCTGCCGGCTTTTGCCTACCAGCCTCTCAACCGGAATCTTATATTGATCACATACGATTTTGGCTATTGATTCAACGGTTAACTCCTGGTTTACCTGATTCACATAGTTTTGAACGACCTCTTTAGCCAATTCTACGTCAATTTTTTTGAAATTCAAGGATGACTCTGCTATGATCCGAATGAGCACACCTTCCAATTCGCGAATATTTGATTTGATGTTCTGACATATAAACTCCATCACATTGGATGGCAATTGGATCTGCCCCTGGTCCATCTTCGTCAATAAAATGGCCATACGGGTTTCAAAATCCGGAACGGTCAGATCTGCTGTGAGGCCCCATTTAAATCGACTGATGAGCCGCTCTTCAATATCATTTAGGTCTTTGGGGGCTCTGTCAGATGCCAATACAATCTGCTTTCCCGTTTGATGCAATTGATTGAATAAATGGAAAAATATTTCCTGCGTACCAGACTTGCCAGCAAAAAATTGAATGTCATCCAATAACAAGACATCAAGGTTATGATAGAAATTCGAAAAATCACTGACCGTGTTATTCTTGACCGAACTGATAAACTGGTTTGTAAATTTTTCAGCATTGGTATAGAGTACCGTCTTTTCAGGATATTGCTTTAATACCGCATTCCCGATTGCTTGCATCAAATGTGATTTACCTAAAGCAGCATTCCCATAAATGACCAGGGGATTAAACATATTGCCCGGTTTTTGGGAAATATGAATTCCTGCCTGCCGGGCTACCCGATTACAATTACCTTCAATAAAATTTTCAAATTGATAGGCCGGTGAAAGGTTGGTTTCAATTTTCACTTTTTTAATTCCGGGTATAACAAATGGATTGGTTATAACTCCCGGATCTTCAAAATCATGTTGCTGACTGGTTTTCGTTTTTGTAAGCAATTGGGGCTTCTGATAATCTTCCATTAAGATTTGATACTCCAATTTTCCCCGATCGCCTAACTCTTTACGAACACAGGATCTTAAAAGCGATAAAAAATGAGATTCAATCCAATCATAAAAAAATTTATTAGGTACCTGAATGGTCAAGGATTGATCAACCAACTTAACAGGAACAATGGGTTCAAACCACTTTCTAAAATTTTCCTTAGGCACAGAATTCCGAATTAAATTCAGAATGTTATTCCAGACAATAACAGGATCACTGATACTATGCACTACGATTGGTTCCAAAGTAAAATTTAAATCGATTTTTGGGATGGACTCTAATTTACTTTAAAAGGATTGCAAAATTGCAAAAAATAAATGGACTTGATTCAAATCTTTCAATTTTTTTTATCACAATAAGCATCTGATAATCAAAAACTTGTAACATATTAATAAAACATATATATAAAAAATTACTAGTCAGCTGGATGAATCGGAAAGGGCGGATGTTTAATCCATTAAACAATTTGAAATTCCAGCTCGATTTAAAAACTGTTTCATTCCCTCCCTTTTATTCACATCCAATTCATAATGAATGTTGTGTTTAAAATAGGATTCCAGAATTTGTGAATTGTATTCCTCTTTTTTATAAATCAATTGATCAATGGATGCAATACTCTTTTTAAAAGCTTCATTCAAAATATTTTGTTGCTCTTTGGAAATTTGTTTGGTAGCGACCCAAACTGCAAACACAAAAGGCAATCCGGTTAAAGCATACCAGATTTCACCTAAATCATATTCAAAGGCATACCTCCCTTCCAGTTCAAATGCAGCATCCCCTATTTTTAATTTTGCAAATTGTGCATTTGACAATTCATCGGATTCCTTAATTAATTTTATGGAAGAATTTTTCCAATAATCTCTAAGTAGAATTCTTAATAATTCATTAGAAGTCCTGGAAGCAGAATCTAATACAATAGAATCAATGGACTCAATGGATTGATTTGAAAATAATTTAACCGTTCGAACCGGCCCAACGCAGGCAATGCAATAGTCTGAAATTAAATACAGTTTTTCAAAATCTGAAATGGCTCCAATTGGCAATAAAGCCAAATCTACAGCTCCTGTTTTTAATAAATTAGCACAATTAGCAGGAACAGCCTTTATATAATTGAGTTGATTTTTTTTAAACAAGATTTCTAAAGCATCTGTAAATGGCAAAGCATTCAGATACTCAACACAAGCTACTTTCAACGTTCGATACTTTTAGATAAATGATTGCAATCATTTTCTAAAATGATTTGCCAATCGTCGTTATTGAATTCTGCAACATACAAACCCGTATTGCTGTGGTAAACCAACTCCATATGCATGAGTTCTTGCTTTTTTAAAAGGCAAATCATTGCACGCAAAGTCCTTCCATGCGTACAAATTAATGCATTCTTAAAATCCAGAGCATGAACCTCATCTAAAAAGGACTGAAGTCGTAAACTCAACTCCCATGCACTTTCACCACCCTGTGCAGCATCAGAATAATTTCCATTGGACCAGGAATTTATAATTCGATAATATTTTTCCATTAATTCAGGATCTCCTGCTTTCCCTTCATGTTCTCCCCAACCAATTTCATCCAATCTGCTGTCCCGAAGGATTGGCCTGTCTGACGAATCAAAATGTTGGATGGTTTGGTAACTTCTTTGTTGGCTTGAGCAACGGATATGATCAAACTCAATATTTTTATACTGTTGGTAAAACGCTTTCGACTGATGCAAACCCGTTTCATTCAATGTTGAATTAATGCCTCTGCCTTGTACAATACCATTCCTGTTTTGATCTGTTTCACCATGGCGAAGAATAAACATTTTTCTAGTATGCATACTACACTACTGGCAAATTGTAAAAATTATACGTATTGGTATTCACTAATTCTCCTTCCTGATATTCTTTAATGATATTATATACTGAATCCCGTTCTACGGCTGTACGTCCAACTTGTTGAATCAATTGCACCAACTCCCCGGTACTCATAGCAGGGTTGAGTTCTTCTGATCCCGCCATCGAATAAATTTTAGTGGTATCATCAATGGTTCCATCCAAATCATCGACACCAAAAGATAAACTGAGCTGTGCATTTGTCCGTCCCAACATAGGCCAATAGGCTTTAATGTGCTCAAAATTGTCAAGATAAATTCTGGACACAGCATAATTTCTTAAGTCCTCCAAAATACTTACTTCAGGCAAATACGACATTTCATTATCCTTATTTCTGAATTTTAAAGGAATAAATGTTTGAAAACCTCCCGTTTTATCTTGCAATACGCGCAATCGCTCCAAATGATCGATCCGGTGGGCATAGGTTTCAAGGTGCCCGTATAATATCGTAGCATTTGATTTTTTACCAAGGCCATGCCAGATTTCATGAATTCGCAGCCATTCCTCCGAACTGCATTTTCCACCTGCTATCTTTTCACGGAGTGTTTCATCAAATATTTCTGCACCCCCACCTGGCAAGGAATCCAAACCTGCTTGAAGCATGCGCTCCATACCCTCTTCATAAGAAAGCTTCGCTTTCTTGAATATGTAATGAAACTCAACCGGGGTAAGTGCTTTAATATGTAAATCAGGTCTGTGAGTCTTAATCTCCTTAAAAAGATTCAGGTAAAAGTCTACATCATATTTTGGTAAAACACCTCCAACGATATGAACTTCTGTAACAGGTTTATCGTCAAACGATTTTACAATGTCCATGATTTGTTCATGGGTGTACTCCCAACCTTCATCCCTCTTTTTTATCAAACGCGAATAGGAACAAAAAGAGCAGGTATAGACACAGACATTGGTCGGTTCTATATGAAAATTACGGTTAAAAAAACTTTTATCACCATGCTTGTTCTCCCGAATGTAATTTGCTAAATAGGCCAATTCAGAAAGACTGGCATGCTCAAACAGATACAAGCCCTCTTCAGCTGTTATGCGTTCCGAATTTAAAACTTTAGACTGAATTCCACGAATTAAATCATTAGAATTCAACAAAATATCACTTTCTTCCCATAAAGTCATGCGTTCACTAATTTAATCCTATAAATGTAACAAGAATATTCCCATCGTGTTTAATATGAAAACTATTTTGAGGAATTTGAAAACTTATGCAATTAAGCTTGCATTCCTCTAATTAAAATATCGGATGTAAATGTGCTGTTTATTAAAATGTCAATCCATTAGAAGTGAAGGCTTAAAGGTTCACTGGATTTAATTAGCTGCCTTAAAATCATAGGCTCCGGTTTCATTTTATAGATAACTTTGTGACATGCTATCCGTATTAATTCCAGTTTACAATTATGATGTGCGAAATTTAGTACGGCAAGTTATTGAACAATGTCAACAATGTCAGATACCATTTGAACTCATTATATTAAATGATGCATCAGATCAATCATATCACCATATTTTTGAGGAATTAAAATCAGTATCCAAGGTAAAATTTTTTGAAAATTCAAAAAACTGTGGCCGCGCTGCATCCAGAAATCGCCTGGGTAACTTAGCACAATTTGACTGGTTGCTATTTTTAGATTGCGACGTACAATTAATCCATTCCAATTTTATTCAAACGTATTTAAATGCCATTAAATTAGGGAAGCAATCTGTTTATTATGGATCATGTTGTTATGATAAATTTCCACCACAAAAAGATCAATTAAAATTGCATTGGAAATATGGAAAGTTAAGAGAAAATCCACCGATTTCAAAACGAATCGCACATCCCTACCAAACGTTTCATACGGTAAATTTTATTACACACCGAAGCATTTTATTAAAACATCCCTTTGATGAAAGCCTTAGTGTTTATGGGCATGAAGACAGCCTTTGGGCAAGAACGCTTCAGGAACATGTCATCGAAATTGTGCAAATTGAAAATGAAGTTTTACACTTGGGCCTCTATAGCTCGAGAATATTTTTACGAAAAACCGCAAGTGCTGTAAAAAATTTATTGCTATTAGAATTCCACCATAAAAAACTGAATACAAAACTTGAATCCACGGTTAAAAAGATTCAATCCTTCTTACCAGGCTGGTTGGTTTTTAAATTGTATAAAAGCATTGAGCGAAAACTCGTTCGAAACCTTTTAAGCAACAATCCAAAAATGATATATTTAGATATATATAAATTAGGACTCTATCTCAGATTTAAAAATAAATTAACCCGGCAATTCTAAAACGGATTCTGTTAATAATTTAATTAGGAATTGCAATGATTTCGTTAACTTGCCTTTGAATTTTAACAAAATTCCCAATTTCAGACAAGTTTAAATGAAAGCTCACTACATATTAAAGTTATCTCTAATTTATTATAGCTTCTTTTTCAGTATTTCTGGAAATATTTTTGCACAAACAGTCCTAAACGGAAAATTGACAGATGCAAAAACAGGTGAAGCTTTAATTGGAGCCAGCGTACTGATAAAAGGAACCACTCAAGGAACCACCACGGATTTTGATGGTGATTTTGTATTAAAAACGAACCTCAGTCTTCCCCTTGTTTTGGAATTCAGATACAGCGGCTATGCTACCAAAGAGTTAAATTATACAGAAGCAGGAAAAAAAATCAACATGCAATTGGAGGTTGAATCCATTTTAATTGATGTTGTTGAAGTGAGTGGTCAAAGAATTAGTGACAAACAAAAATCTTCCCCGCTTACTGTTGAATCCATGGATTTAATTGCAATTAAAGAAACTCCTTCGGCCAATTTTTATGATGGACTTGGCTCTTTAAAAGATGTGGATCTGACTGCAGCCAGTCTGGGTTTTAAAGTGGTAAATACCAGAGGGTTTAACAGCACCAGTCCGGTAAGGTCTTTGCAAATTATTGATGGGGTTGATAATCAGGCACCTGGTTTAAACTTTTCTTTAGGTAATTTCCTTGGCTGCTCTGAATTGGATGTCTTAAAAGTTGATTTAATTGTTGGAGCCAGTTCAGCATTTTATGGGCCCAATGCTTTTAATGGTGTTATTAAAATGGAAACCAAGAGTCCGTTTTATCACAAAGGACTGTCGGCTATGATAAAAACCGGTGAACGAAATTTAGTTGAAACCGGAATTCGCTATGCCGATGTAATTAAAAATAAATCTGGAAATGATTTAATTGGTTTCAAAGCCAATTTCTTTTTCATGAAAGCATACGATTGGGTTGCAAATAATTTCAATCCGGTTGATAATATTAAAAAAGATTCTATCTTTTATCTCAACAACATTCCGAATCCGGGCAGATGGGATGCAGTAAATATTTATGGAGATGAATATTATTCATTAAATGACCTAACCAGCAACAATACCTTAACAGGAACTGAATCCAACTATTGGACTAATCCGGGATTGCGTAGCTTTTATCGCACAGGATACAAAGAAGAAGATCTGGTTGATTACAATACAAAAAATTACAAAGGCAATGCCGCAGTGCATGTGCGCTTAAATCCAAAAAACAAATTCAATTCTCCTGAATTAATTATTGCCAGTTGCTTTGGCAGCGGCACTACCGTGTATCAGGGAGACAATCGTTTTTCACTTAAGAATATATTGTTCTATCAAAATCGGATAGAAATACAAAAAACAAACAAATACTTTTTAAGGGCTTATTCAACCAATGAAAACGCAGGAGATTCTTACGATCCCTATTTTACTGCCATTCGCTTATTGGATTATACTAAAAACAATGAAATCTGGGCTAATAATTACAGAACCTTTTGGTTGTTAAACAACAACTCACCTTCAAAAATGTGGGCACTCGGTTATCCAAAAGTGATATTTAATCCAAATACCGGAATGGGTGAATTTGATTTTAATGCTGCGAAAAAATGGTTGGTCGATTATGCGGATACCTTGCGCAATTGGCACAGTCTTGCAGAAGATTTTGCCAATAAGAAAAGCTTAAATCCTTCTGAACAAACGATTGATTTTCTAACACCAGGCACCCGGGCATTTGATTCTCTTTTTAATATTATTACTTCAGGCAAATCAAATTCCATTGAAAAGGGAACCCGGTTTTATGACCAATCTGCTTTATACCATGTCCAGGGAGAATACACTTTTGAACCATTCTTTTTAGAAAATTTAATTGTAGGTGGAAACATGCGCTGGTATAGTCCCAATTCAGATGGTACCATTTTTACAGATTCCATGGGACGGAAAATTCGAAATTTTGAATTTGGTTTGTATTCGGGAATCAATAAAAAATTGTTCGATAATAAATTAAATGTAAATCTTGCATTGCGTGTTGATAAAAATGAAAATTTTGATCTTATCTCTTCCCCTGCAGCTTCTTTAGTCTATAAGCCTAAAGAAAATACATACCTGCGGGCTTCCTTTTCATCTGCAGTTCGAAATCCAACTTTAACTGACCAATATTTGCATTTGAATGTGGGACGAGCCATCCTTTCAGGAAACCTTTCCGGATTTGATAGCTTGATAACGGTTGAATCTTTTGTAAATTATCTTGGAAACCGGGCAACACCTATAGAGTATATCCGAAAAGACTCCATAAATCCACCTTTTGTAGATCCAATTCGTCCGGAACGTGTAAAAACATTTGAATTAGGAATTCGAACCAGTTTGTTTAACTCCACGTTTATTGACTTAGGATATTACTTTAGTACGTACAAAGATTTTATTGGCTATAATATTGGAATCAAATCCAGATTTGATCCTGTTACCGGATTTCCAAAAGATCCTCAAGCTTATAGAGTATCTGCCAATTCAATCAATACAGTACAAACACAAGGATTTTCAGCCGGGATTAATTATTATTTTTCTGACTTCTTTGCATTGAGTGGAAATTATTCCTACAATAAACTGATTAAAACGAATGAAGAAGATCCTATAATTCCTGCTTTCAATACTCCTGAAAACAAATACAATCTTGGTTTTTCAGGCAGGGATATTTATTTTTCTTTTTTTGGTGGAACCATCAGGAATATTGGATTTAATATTAATTATAAATGGGTGCAGGATTTTATTTTTGAAGGCTCACCACAATTCACCGGTTATCTACCTGCATACGGATTAATGGATGCACAAATCAATTGGAGGAGTTCAAAATGGAATACCACTTTTAAACTTGGTGCTTCAAATTTATTAAACAACGAACATTATGAAGCCTATGGCGGACCATCTATTGGCCGCTTAAGTTACTTTACGATCTTATATGAATGGAAGAAAAAATAATCATTGTTAATAAAAATTAATTTTATATGAAAAAAACTTTACTCTTTTGTTTTCTTTTACTTAACCTGACTTTGTTATTCGGACAAAATCAAAGATATCTTGATCAGATATACAGTGAAGTAAAAGTTGACACAAACATTGTTTATGGTGTGAATGCAACTATTTTAACCGTTGCAGATCCACGTTTTAAACAAGCAATGCCACAGCCTCTGATGATGGACATATA